>DOBW01000038.1 GCA_003504035.1 Rhodospirillaceae bacterium
AAAATGGTAGTCGGCACACATTTTTTCCAAACAAACCCTAAATTCATAGAAAAATTTATTAATAGTAAACATGTAAATTTCATTCTCCAAACCAATGGTATATACCACCCAAAAGTTTATTTATTCTCAGATAATATAGCCAGTTGGGAGTGTATTATTGGAAGTGCGAATTTTACATATTCAGCACTAACCAAAAATTCGGAAATAGTTGTTCATATTAAAAGTGGTGATTCAAATTCAGAGGAAATATATCATTCAATAATTGAAACAATAAATGAGTATTGGGAAAGCTCAGATTCCATTACTCAAAATGAATATGAAAATTACAAAAAAAATTGGCAGAAAAATCAAAAGAAAGTCAAAACCTTAAAAGGTGAGTATGGCAAATCTAAAAGTAAAAAGCCTGTTGTGAAATCGAATTTATTCTCATTGAATTGGGTTGAGTATTACAAATTAATTCAAAAAGATAAATTCCACTCTTTCAGTGGTAGAATTCAATTATTAAAAACAGCAAATAAATACTTCTCTTCACAGGAGCACTTTTCAAATTTAACCCAAGTAGAAAGAAGAGAAATTGCAGGAGTAGCAACCAGTAACCAAACTGACAAAGATATTGATTGGGGCTGGTTTGGGAGCATGGTTGGAGCTGGCAGATTTCAGAACAGGATAAATTCCAACAATCAATTTATATCTAAATCGTTAGATTCAATACCACTTAAAGGCAAAGTCAACAGATCCAACTATACAGAATTTGTAAACACTTTCCACCAAGCATTCCCCGATGGTGGCTCTGGTGTAGCTATTGCCAGTAGGCTATTAGCAATTAAACGACCTGACTATTTTGTATGTCTTGATAGACAGAATAAAGTAAATCTTTGCAATGAGTTTGGTTTGCCCCAAACAATATCATTTGATTCCTACTGGGATGATATAATTGAGAGAATACTTGATTCGGTATGGTGGTCATCAGAAAAACCAAATATAAAAACTCAATCTTTAGCATGGCGCTGTAGGGCAGCTATGCTTGACGCCCTGTTTTTCGAGGAGAAATAAAGTAAGTGCATGAAATAGCACAACAACCCTACCGGAAAGTTTACACAGGCGCTTTAAGGCAGCTTGCAGCGCCGCCGGAAAAAAAATGAATCCGGAAATCTTGACCTTTATTGAGAAGCGCACAAGCCAGCTTGAAAAGAAATAATTAGGCTGTTGCGCTCCGTTTCAAAACATTTTGAACTTGGACGGCCTGCCATTGCCTGCCGCGAGCTGTTGGGATGTTCCGAAGGTTAAGCTCTCGCGCCACGGCGCGAAGGCTCAAGCCTTTATCACAAAGTTCACGAATGAGCGGGGCATGTGTTGAAGAAAAAGCGTTAGCGCCCCCGATGACGGCGGCGCGGGCCTTTGCAAGCGCTCGTTTAGGGCGGGGGTTGCCAAGCTTAACCCCGCGCTCTTTAGCGATAGCAAGAGCGGCCTTGGTCCTCTTAGAGATCATTTCCCTTTCATGCTCAGCAACGGCGGCGAGAATGTGCAGAGTAAAGCGATTAGCATGGGGCATATCAACGGCAACAAACTCAACGCCCGATTCCATGAGGTTGGCAATAAAGGCAACATTACGCGCCAACCGATCTAATCGAGCAATAACAAGTGTTGCCTTTCGGCTGCGAGAAAGGGCAAGGGCGGCCTGAAGCTCTGGGCGGTTGTTTTTTTTGCCGCTCTCTACTTCGGTAAACTCAGCAATCAGGGAAGAGGGGGCCGTAAGGAATGCAGCAACGGCCTTTCTTTGTGCATCAAGCCCTAAACCGCTTGCCCCCTGTTTTTTTGTAGAAACGCGGTAATATGCGACAAAGTTTTGATCCATGTTAAAATACTAAACAGACATTTAGGATTTTAACAAGCTAAAAATGAGCCTCTGTTTTGAATTAAAAAGGGATGCCATCATCCGGCATGGGTTTCTTGTTCTCTTTTTCGTGAAGGGCCGCACGGGCGTTTTGTTGTGAGATGACAATCTCAAAAAGCTTTTCAAAGCCTTCCTTAAGAACCTCGGAAAGCTTCGCCGTGTTCTCCCAACCAGACAGTGAGTTGACATCTAAAAAGTCTAAAACTTTTGCGCGGGCATCAGAAAGCAATTCATAAGATGGGTTTTCAGGAAATGGATTTTCAGGGAGCGGGTGCTTTAGAACTGGGCCGTTTTCGGCGTGTGTACGGACTTTTTGTAACGAGACGGAAATCTCAAAAAGTTTTTCAAAGGCTTCTCTAAGAACCTCGGCCAGTCCCTCCGTGCCCCCCCATCGCCAACTCGGCCTTGCTTGGAGGTCTAAAAAGTCAATAAGTCTCGATCTGGCTTTTAAAAGCAATTCATAAGATGGGTTTTCAGGGAGCGGGTGCTCTAGAACCGTGTCGTCTCCGGCGTGTGTTTTGTTTAAAATATCTAACGTCAATTCCTCTTTTGGCTCTTCTTCCAAGAGTAGATCATCCAAAAAAACCCTCCTTTTCTTTTCCCATTGCCCTTTTGTCTTTAGGCATCGGTCCAATTAAGTTTCACTTTTGCGAGCGCATAGGCCATGCGCCAATGACGGCGGACATCTTTTGAAGAAAAGCCCTTAGCTTCAAGCTCTCGCGGTTCACACGAGCCTTTTTCCTGCAAAATCTTGGCAATCTCCTCTGCCATTTCTGCACCGATACCGAAAGGATCGTTTTTTCCTTGATCTTCCATGTTAATTTACGATTTTTTTTATGTCTAAATCTACAAGAAACTCCATTGCGTCCGTGTAACAACGGGCCAGAATGTTCTTTGGGTCTTCAACGTCATATTGTGCATTTAGAACAGAAATAACGGTTTTTTCGCTGACTTCCTGCGTGTAAGCAACATAGGCAATAAGACCCTCTATAGAGTTTAGCTCGATCTCGTTGACGTGCTTTGCTTTATGCTCCTGCAAAAAATGTTGCCCACTAGTCAAAAGGCGGATTTCACCTTCTGAAAAGCGCCGCCCGTCTGGGGCCATGGCTTCTTGGAACAATTCTTCAGAGGTTAAGCGCCGTGGCTTTTTGATAGCCATTAACCTGAAAGACAACGCAATGATTACCGTAAGAATGTTTGACAGAGAAAAAATGCTATAGCCGTAGGTTTTTAACTTGGATGCGGCAAATAAGCCGCCCATTTCCTGCACCACGCTTGCAGCATCCCCGCTGCTTTAAAAACGTGGTAATCCTCCCACATTTCGGCAATGTCTGAAGGTATCGGGCGGCTTGGTTCGGCATCAAGAGAGGGCGGGGGATCGTTCATCTTTCGGTTGACAGCCGCCAAACATTGGGAAGGGGGAGGAGGCGGCACAAAAGGAATAGTCACCCCGTTGACTATTTTTCTTTTTCCTATTGCCCCAAAAAAATGTGCTCCTTTGTTTCGGCTTCCGCTCTGAGCAAAGCGGAAGCCTATCATCGTTCCCGCTCTCGGCCTCCGTCATCCCCTCGCTCTCTTTCGTCTCTGCTATTTCTAAAGCGGCGACCTTGTTCAAACGCTTCGCGCTGAATATCTTTGGCCGTCTTCCTCTGTTTTCTGTCCGTCTGTTCCGTTCGAGCGGTTTTTTCTTCCCGCCTTGCTTCTCCCTGTGTTTTGCTCTTTTGCTGCTGCTGGGGCCTTTGCAAGGGGTCTAGCTGGGCTTCTGGTTGTCGTTGTGCTGTGTGTGCTTTTCCGTTTCGCGGCTTCCGTGTTGTGGCCTCGTTTTGCCGCTCACGCCATCTTTTAAGCATGGCCCTTTGTTTGTCCTTGTTATGAAAAAGGGCGGCGGTTTGCTGGCTGGCCATGCCGCCCCGATCATACATAGAAGCGGCTTTTTCTAATGCAAGCTTTTCTAAAATCTCTTTTTGTTTTTCCCTCGCTTTTTCAGGATCAGGGACGTTTTGAAAATCAACATCAGAAAGCCTTTTTTTCAGGTCTTCAGGGCTTAATTTCAAAGTTTGCGCCATGGGGCGAGGGGTTCCGCTTGGGTCAAGGATCACAAAGTCATCTTTTGCCCCACGCGCCACCATGTGCCCCCTGCTTTCAAGGATAGTAATTAGCTCGTGGCCCGTTTGAGATTTTGTTGAAAGCCGAAGAACTTCATTTCTCCATTTCTCAAGATATTTTTTGCGCGCCTCCTGAGCCAAAACGCGATCAATTTTTTTATTTAAGCCCTTTAAATGTTCCCGCTGCTGATTGCGGTTTTTAATTTCTTCGTTGACGGCCCCTAACTCCGTCTTAACGCCGTCCCGCTCGTAATCTGTAGCAGTCGGCCCTAAATGTATGGTTGCCTCCCTGTCAATGCCCTGTGCTTCAAGGGTCCTATGGTCAACGCGCTCTTGATGGCCGTGCCGCTCAAGATGTCTGTTTGTGAGGTGGCCCCATTTTTCGCGCCAATCCAAAAGCTGCGGCCTTGTATCTAAGTCACGTAATTTTTTTTCAAACTTTTCCTTGCCAATTTCTCGCGTTGTTAAGAGAATATGAGCGTGATGATTTCGGGCGTCTCCCTCTTTTGATGGGGCATGAATGGAAACGTCTGCAATCAAGCCTTTGCGCATAAAGTTTTCACGCACAAAATCTTTAACTAGATATTCTCTTTGTTTGTCTGTTAGTTCATGCGGTAGGGCTATTTCAATTTCTTTGGCAAGCCGCGAGTTTTTTCGTGTCTCGCTTTTTTCAACTGCGCCCCATAAAGTTCCCCTATCTTTGGCCAATTCATGCGCCCATTTTGGGGCATCTTTAGAAATAAATATGCCAGAAAACGCAGTTTCGCCTTTATGGCGATAATCGTGGCGTTTTCCGTCATTATCGTTTTTCAAAAGGTCGTGAGCATTATATGCGGCCTTTGCAACGGCGCTTTGTCCTTGGCTTCGTTTAATAAATTTGGTTGTTAAATGATATATAGCCATAGTTTTTAAAAAATATTTTCTTTGCCGGATGGCAAAAAAATGTTTTTTGCTTGCCGGATGGCAAGCCGCATAGAAAACGATAGTTTGCGTAAGTGCGCCCTAGCGGGAGAATCACTCTCAGAGTCTAAATAATATAAATTACAAAGCGCAAGTTTTTAATATCAGAAAGAGAAAAAAATATGCCTTCAAAAGAACAACTCGAAGCCCTGAAAAAAAAGAAATCTCAAATAACGGCCCAGATTTCAGAAATGCACGCCAAAATAAAGACACAGGATCGAAAAGACGAAACGCGGATTAAAATACTTATCGGGGCAGCGATGATGGCAGAGGCAAAAGCACAGCCTAAAATTAAAACCTTTCTCGATCAGGTCTTAAAAAGCAGGATTAAAGAAAAACGTAATATCGAATTTTTACAAAAAAAGGGGTGGATGAAAGAACCCTGACTTGAAAAAAATTCCGCCCTGCGGGGCTTTGGGCAATAGGAAAAAGAAGGGCAGGGGAGAGCATAACAAACAAAAATATTTTTAGCGGAGGGTGTTTTTCATGGCAAGCACTAGCCACGGATCAGCGGAATTTTCAGAACATGAGGGCTTTAGTTTTAATGCGGTTTCTTGCGGAAAAAATATAGTTTTTGGAAGGTCTAGATATGGAGCGCGGCTTTTTCATGCGTTCCCGACTAAAAAACACTTTCTTAGCGTTGCCCCTACTCGATCAGGAAAAGGCGCGTGTCTGATAATTCCAAATCTTTTATTTTATATAGGCTCGACAATCGTTATAGACCCCAAAGGGGAAAACGCGTTTATAACAGCAGAACGCCGCCGCGCACTTGGGCAAAAAACCCACATCCTTGACCCGTGGGGAGAAACCAATCGGCGCTATGGGGCACAATGTGGTGTTGTTGAAGACGTGGCAACCTTCAACCCTCTTTCAATTCTCGATCCGGATTCCAAACATTTTTCAGAAGACATCGTCTATATTTCGGATGCTCTCATCATAAATCAAGGTAAAGACCCACATTGGGACAATAGCGCCCGCGAATTAGTGGCGGGATTGATTGCTTACGCTGTTATAAAACAAAAAAGCCTAGCTTCATTATCCTACGTTCGGACATTGCTTACAGGCCCACGGGAACAACTGGCCGCAATTGCGACAGAGTCGCAAAAATGGGGCTATGATAATGTAGCTTGTCGAAAACTTGGGCGCTTCACTGATGCGAAAAACAAAGAAATAAGCTCAATAATTTCTACCGCCCTTACACAATTGGCTTTTCTTGACAGCAAAACTTTAAGCGACAACCTAGAAGAAAGCTCTTTTTCTTTTGAGGAGTTAGTGGACGGAACGGCCACAATTTATCTAGTTCTTCCTGTCGATAAGTTACAGACTTTCGGCAGATGGTTGAGGATCATGATATCTATTGGCATTCGAACGGTAGCAAGAAACACAAAAAAACTACCTGCGCCCGTCTTGTTCGTGCTCGATGAGTTTGGAACCATTGGCAAGCTTTCCGCCGTGTCTCAAGCTGTCGGCCTAATGGCGGGCCTTCAGATGTGTATATGGGTTTTTGTGCAAGATTTTATTCAGCTTAAACGCGACTATCCCGACGAGTGGGAAACTTTTATAGCAAATTCCGAGTGTGTTTCCGCCTTTAATATCATGGACCAGTTCACGGCGGAACATATATCTAGAATGCTTGGAAGCAGAACGGTTGAAAGAATTAGCCAAGCAACAGAGGAGGAAAGAGAGGGAGGATTTTTAAGGCGTGCAAACCCCGACTACATGAAAATGACAGATCAAGAGTTTTCCCGCGCATTGCTTCACCCTGATGAAATCCGCCGTCTCAGGGCTGACCTTGGCTTAATAATTCCGAACGCCGACCCTGCAACTTTTACAAAAATCTATTATTTTGATCATGCCTATCTGTTCCAACTGTGCCGCCCTGATCCCTACTTTACAGACCCAAACCTTCTTATAATTGCGGAAACAAACGCAGATAGAGAACAGCTTTCCGATATTTACAAAGAAGAAAAAGCAATACTTCAAAAAAATTGGCAGACCTTACCGGAAAACCTGCAAGAGCTTTGTGAAAAGATCGAAAAAGGTATTGAAGAAAAAATTGATAATCAGGATTTAGGCCAGCTCATCAGCGATTTAAAGACAGCAAGGGAAAGACAGATATCGCAGGAAAAATGGGAAGCCACACAGGAGAAAATTAAAGACGGCGCGGAAAAAGCGCGAGTCCTCGCGGTAAAGTCGATTAACGGCACGCTTAAAGCGGCCCAAAAGTTCAAGGAAAGTGAAACTTTTGGCAAGTTCACGGGAAAAATGAAAGGCTTTTTCAAGCCAAAAGATTAAGNNCTGTGCTATATTATGGCACATTGCGACAAAAAAGGAAAAAATAAAGCGGAAATTATCAACTTGCACATGCTGATAAGGTGTGAAGAATGTAAACGCCTTTATGACCGATCTAAAAACAGGACCCACTGCCCACATTGTGGACATGCCGAACGCAAAATAAGAATACTTGAGGGGGTGAGATGCAAGTTTTGCGGCGGCCCTGTGCTTAGGGTATATTTTGATGCTTTTATCTATTGTGGCAATGAAGGATGCCAAGAAAAATATGAAAAAGAATTACTCGAAGCCTTAAAAATTGACGATAGCAAAAACGATGAATGAACTTGACCGCTTTAAAGAAGACATTGACCTTGTAGATTTTGCGGGGTCGCGTGGCTATGCCATAGAAGAGCGCGAAAGCTGGCGCGGGTCTGTGGCCATGCGCGGCCCTAGCGGGGACAAAATCATCATTTCGAAGGGCAGCGGCAAGTGGGTCTTTTATTCCGTTAAGGAACAAACAAACGGCACGATTATAGACTTTGTGCAACGGCATGACGGCGGAAGCCTTGGGGATGTCCGAAAAGTGCTAAGAAACTGGTGTGGATCAACTCGTCCCGTCCCCCTTTCCCAAAAAAAGAAACCGAAAAAAAAGCTCGGCATAACAAAAAAGGATCGTGGAAAGGTTCAAGCTGAATGGGAAAAAACACGCTTTAAAGCGGCGGTGCCGTATCTGACCGGGCGCGGGATTGGGGAGGCCGTTCTCACCCTCCCCCGCTTCTTCGGCAAATGCCGCATTGATTGGCGGCAAAATGTTATTTTTCCCCACTATGACAAAAAAGGGCTGTGCGGCTTTGAGAAAAAAAATCACAATTTCACGGGCTTTGCCAAGGGCGGCATTAAGGGGCTTTGGTTTTCGCACTGCTTCCCAGATGATAAAAGCCTTGTCATATCAGAAACCGCTATAGACTCGATTTCTCATTACGTTTTGAAACCTTCAGAAACAACCCGCTATTTAAGCATAGGCGGCGGGATGAACGAACAGCAACCGGATTTAATCCGCGCTTCCATGGAAAAAATGCCGACTGAATCCGAAGTTATTTTGGCTTTTGACAATGACAAAGACGGGGAGCGCTACACCGATGAAGTGACCGCGCTTGCGCCCCCTTCGGTCATAATCAGGCGAGACAAAGCCACGGGAAAAGATTGGAACCACGATTTAAAAACAAAGCTCGGGCTTAATTGAGGCGGGGCAATAGGAAAAAGAAAAGGGCTTCTATATGAGTTTTGCTTTTTTCCAGTCGGGCCGAAGATTTTTTTCTTCGGGGTCGTTTGCTAGCAGTTGTTCTAACTCTTCGTCTGTGGTCGCATCAACCTTGCTAAGATCAGATCGGCTTTGCGCCCTCTTCTCTCTAAGCTCTTCCGCCGTGTAGCTCTTGATATT
>DOBW01000091.1 GCA_003504035.1 Rhodospirillaceae bacterium
CGTGATCTTTGGTATGCTCTCAACAAAAAAACCAGAAGAGTTTCTGGATCCCATCAAACATTTCATCAATAGCGTAAGTACCGTTCATATCACAGATGAAATGGCTTGCTTTTCTGCTGAAGAGCTCGCCAAAGCAACAACAGCTATAGGTATAAAAAACTGTCATCCACAGATTTCTTTTGATCAAGCATTTAATAACCTCATCGATCCATCACAAGACCCCTCTCGCATTCTTGCTTGTGGTTCACTCTATCTTGCAGGCCTCATACTTCGTGAAAACAAAAGTTTTTAACGGAATCGAATAGACTATAAAAGCAGATTAAAAAGATAGCCCGCAATAAGAATGCCGCTTGCAACAACACCCACAAAAACACCTATCAGTTTCTTTTTAAGAACTTTGCGCAAAATAATCATCTCGGGCAAAGAAAGCGCCGTCACCGACATCATAAAAGCCAATACCGTCCCCAAAGCCGCACCCTTCCCCAAAAGAGCCGTTGCCACAGGCAAAATCGCCGCAGGATTGGCATAAAGAGGTATCCCGACAACAACGGCCAAAGGCACAGACCACCACGCTGAAGGGCCCATAAGATAAGCTAGAAAATCTGTAGGTACATAGCCATGGATTAAAGCGCCCACGCCAACGCCAGCAAGCACCCAAAGCCAAATTTTGCCGACAATGTCCCGTACAGCCGCCACGCCTAATTGAACCCGCTCTGACCAACTTATTTTTGCATCATGAAGGCTTTCTTTTGTTTGACGAAGGTCCCGCACCCAATCTTCAAGCCACCTTTCCAATCCCAGTTTTCCAAGGACTGTACCGGAGATGATAGCAACCAAGAGACCAAAAGCCATATAAAGAAGCGCGGCCTTCCATCCCACAAGCGCCCACAACAAACCCAGCGCTATTTCATTGACCATAGGCGCCGCAATCAAAAATGAAAAAGTCACGCCAAGCGGCACGCCAGCACTAAGAAATCCAATAAACATAGGAACCGCAGAACAGGAACAAAAAGGTGTTACGACCCCTAAAAGCGCAGCCATAACATTACCAACACCTTCTTTTTTTCCCGCCAAAACTTTGCGTGTGTGCTCGGGCGTGAAAAAACTACGCACAACGCCCATGACAAAAATAACCAAAGCCAAAAGTAAAATAACTTTTGGCCCGTCATAAAGAAAATAACGAACAGCCTCCGCTTCATGACTTTTGGGGTCAAACGGCAAAAGACCTGTCAAAAAATCAGCCAAAGGTAAAAGCTGAGAATAAAGAACAACCCAAAGGACAAGCGCAAAAAGACTCTGCAGAACAGGTTTCACCATTTTCTTCATGCCCAACCTCTTCCCAGAGCCTCTTTTGCTTAAAATTTAATAACCGCAACAGCAAGAACAACAACTAGTCTTCTCTTCTTGCGCAGAACCGCCTTTTAACAAAACATCTAACTTCTTTTCATCGGGAACATCCCCAGCGTGAACAACCTTGTCATCAATCACAAGAGCTGGCGTTGTCATAACGCCACAGGAAGCAAGAGATTGAAGGTCACTTGTTTTTTCTATATTGGCCTCGATACCAAGACGCGCAACACTGGCCTTAACGGCCTCGGTTAGCGCATCACATTTTTCGCATCCTGTACCGAGAATTCTAATGTTTTTCATAGCATTTTCCTTTAGTTGGTGAGGCCGAAGGCAATGTTGCCAAAACACTTTTGACAACGCCCTTCAACGGCTTGGGAAGTTTTGTGTTTTTTTTGTATCTTACCCACTGTGCATCACGGCGATCAAGCACAAGACCAGCTTTAACAAGAACCGCCATATGACGCGATGCACGCGATTGCGTTACATTCAAGTGCTCCACAATATCACAGAGGCAAAGCTCTCCCTTCGAGCAGACAAGGCACATGGCCGCCAATCGAGTTGGCTCTGCCAAAGCAGAAAGAACCTCAAGGACCTGTTTTTTAGTCCTTTCTTCCTGATCGTTCGTTTCTTTTAAACGCATAGGCAACCTAACCATTCTTACTGACAAGAAAACACCCGCTTTCTTATTAATGCTTATCAGCATATGCGCTTAGGCGCAACTATAAAAGATAAAAAAGGCAAAAATATGGTGGTTGGGAAGTGGGGGGGTTGGGGGTTAGTAAAAACAAAAACCATACCCCACCTAAATCGTCATCCAGTGCAGCTTGAGTGAAACGAAAGCGTGACACGGGATCCATCGCCTAAAATTGATGAAACAGCACAAAAGTGTAAAATTTGTTCAATACCAAATGGGATCCCTGCCTTCGCAGGGATTGTCTGTTACGCCATGTGCTATACTCCTTTTGCACCATGCGGTGCAGGAGAAGTTTGTTTTGTGTGGGCGGCCGCCCACACAAAACACTGTGGCATCGACCGTTCGGGGATCGGTTTTTCAACCGTCGTCATCAGGGTCATGCCGCAGTTTCTCCTTTTCGCTTGCAGAGTTATTTGGGCTTTGACGCCCGTAGACAATCGCAAGCCACACAAAATGGAGATTGTCCTATGTTATCACAAACACCTACACAACACCACTTTCTTGGCGCCGATGTTGCCAAAGAAACCATCACTTTCCATTGCCCTGCGCAGGGCAAAACACAAACCATTCGCAATCAGGCTCGCTCTTTGCGTGCTTACTTCAACAAGCACACAAACCAAGCCCTTGTTTTAGAAGCCACTGGGGGCTACGAGGCCAAAGCTATCGAGCTTGCTCTGTCTTTGGGCATGACTGTTTACCGCGTTAATCCTTATCGCGTGCGGTCTTTTATGCGCGCTTCTGGGCAGTTTGCTAAAACTGATGAGCTGGACGCACAGGCGCTGGCAACGTTTGCCGCACAGCATCATAACAACTTGCGTCCCTTTAAACAGCCCTCAGATAATGAGAAAAAACTGTGCCAACTGACACGCCGCCGCGATGAACTTATCGTCATGCGCACACAAGAAAAAAACCGTTTGCAAGCTCCTGATAATCAGAACCTGCAAAGCGACATTAAAAAACATGTGCGCTTTTTAGAAAAGCAAGTGCAAGAAATTGAAGAGCAAATCATCACGCTTGTGCAGCAGGATGACGCACTCACGCACAAAAAAGAGGTGCTCACTGATGTTGCTGGGGTGGACGATGTGACGGCCACAAATTTGTTGGCGGCGTTGCCAGAAATAGGCACGCTTGACGGCAAAGGCATTGCTTCACTGGCGGGGCTTGCTCCCTTTGCCAAAGATAGTGGTACCAAAACTGGAAGGCGCAGAACGGGCCGAGGGAGAACCAATGTGCGGCGAATCCTTTTTATGGCCGCGCTATCAGCTTCTCGTTACAACGCCCAGATCAAAGAGTTCTATAACCGATTGATCAAAAACGGTAAAAAGCCTATGGTTGCGCTGATCGCTGTGGCGAGAAAACTATTGGTGATCTTGAATGCGAAGGTGCGGGATGCTTTATTACAAAAACTCGTTCAACAGAGTTGATGACAGGCTTGAGGAGCTAACTCAAACACATATCCGTCATGCCTGCGAAGGCAGG
>DOBW01000088.1 GCA_003504035.1 Rhodospirillaceae bacterium
CATTTTTGTCGCTTGTGCCGCTTGCGTTCGCTGGCGCATCATTCGACCTTCTTTGGCTAACAGCCTTCTTCCTTTGGGCTCGGTGAAATTAACACATCTTTTGGGGTTAAAATAATCCCTTTTAACGGCAGAGCTTGTGGCCCATAAAAAGATGGCTATTTGTTTGATGATTTTCTTTTCAAAAGTGTCTCTCTTTTTTAAACATTTTTTTTGTGCGCAGAGAGAAGTGCTGTCTTCTTTTTCTCCCAAATAAGCCTTCCATTCACGGCTCCTGAAAGCCTTCTTGGCAAGCTCGTCAAGAACCTCATCGCTCGGATTTTTTGTGAGCTTCCAGATGGGAAAGTTTTTGATTTCTATGGGGGGTATGTTTTCGTTTAAAAAGAATGATTTGGAGGTTATCTTTCCTTTGTCAAGACGCATCGAGTTTTGGACGCGCCGACCATCATCGGAAAGTACAGTAAATCTTGCATAAACAGCGTTTTTTTCATGAGGAACGCGGACATATTCGATCCTGTTATCCTGTGGGAAAATATGTGAGCCTTCTTTTGTAAGTGTGCCTTTAAGCTGTTTTTTAATTTTAAGCAGACCTTCGGCGTTTTCCCCATATTTGTGTTTTCTTCCTCGTCTTCCATCATCCCTTTTTTCAAGAGAATAGCCTTTTACGAAGGGCATTTCGCCATACCGTCCTAAAGCAAAAGTTGAATAACAGGTGCAATTGGAAAGATCAGAAATAATCTCGACTTTGTCTTCTAAGCGATCCCTTCTTGTATCCCACCAACCGCGGACGAAGGCAGATTCTTGGGGTTTTTGCCCATCCACGGCAAACCACAGAAGCTCACCATCTCTTCGGGGATCCACAAACTCGACAACTTGCATAGGGCTTGCGGCAAGAGTATTGTCGTCTATAATTTTTTTAATCATATTAAAGGAGGAGGGAAGTTTGTGTCTCTTTCCGCCGCCGCTTACGTTCCAGCGGTAATATCGTGGACGATACCAAAGGGTTGTTTTGCCAATTGTACTGTTTCTTGACCCTATACTCACGCTCCCGCGCCCCGTCCAGCCCCAGACTTTGCGCGAACTTCGGGCGAAGGCTTCCGTTGCGAGGGGCGGGGCTAGGGTTATTGCGGCGGTTCCAGCTGTAACGATGCCTGCTGTACGTAAAAAATGGCGGCGGTCAATTTTCTTCGTCATAATGAGTCTTCCTGAAAAAGCTTCAATTAATAGGCCTTCATACTATCATAAAAAGAACTAAAACTGAATTAGTTGCGCCCTAACAAAAGGTTAAGGGGTCTCTCTTGCGCCGCAATTAACGATAAGGGGAGAACATGATAAGTTTTTGATAAATCTCAATAAATCTTTGGCCTTGAGGGAGGTTGATGCCGCATTTATCTAAAAACGAAAAAGGCGCTTTTGTGCATCAGTTTGAGGCATGAGGCCGTTGTCCAAGTTCTTGTGTAAAGCGCAACATATACCCATCGAGATCGAGGACAATAAATTGACGACTGCCTAGCTCAATATCATTGGCGCGATACCATTTATTTTCGATGGGCAGGAAGATGGGAATATTAAGGTAAAGAAGGTTTTCGTAAAGCGCATCAATCTCGGTTGTTTCTATTGAAAAATTAATGCCGCGCCCAAATGGCTTTTCGAGGGGGCCTGATACCCAGCTTCTTTTGCTGTTTTCAACAATTTCATCCAGCATCAAAAAAGAGCCTTGGCGCTCCAACATGGCAAAGCCATCTTCTTCGCGTTGGTAGGCAATAGAAAAGCTGAGCGTGCGGATATAAAAATTTAAACTTTCTTTGATGTTCGTGCAGTAAAGTTCAGGAATAAGCTGGGGCAGGTTAAGCGGGTTGTTGGGCATGGTTTTTGGCTTATTTAACTTCTGGTAATTGATCGCGGCGCGTCAGGGCAACAGTAATTTCCTTGGCCTTTAGGGGGTCCATCTGCGCCATAATGGCGGCGGTGCGCGCTGGTTTCATGCGCTGGACGACATTGAGAAGAACGGAGAGGTCCAGTGTTTCGAAAATGCGCGATGCTTCTTTAGGTTTCATTGTTTCGTAAATTTTGACCAGTTTTTCAAGTTGCGTTGTTTGCGCTTCGCTGGCTTGGCCTAAAAGAGATTGAAGCTGTGCGCGCAGTGTTTCCATCTCACGCAATTTTTGATCAACACGTGTCTCAGCAACCTTAATGACAGCTTCGCGTGCATCAAGTGTTTTGGCTCGTGAATCAAGTTGGTCGCGCCTGCCGGCGAGCTGCTTATAAAGATCGTTTTCAGGGGTGGATTCCTCTTGGGCTGGTGCGGAAGGCGCGTCACTTGCTGTTGCCGCCGCAGCCTCTGGGGCTTTTGCCTCTTCTTTTTTTGGCTTTTGTTCGTGCTTTGCTTTTTCTTCAGCTTGTACTTTTTGGACCGGTGAAAAAATCTCGCCCGTTGTTGTGGCTCTCCATACATCGCCTACGCGCAGGCCAACGATGAGCACGCTCACGAAAATCATAAGCGGCAAAAGAAAGCGAGGAGGTATTTTAAAAAAACGCATGAGAATTATCTATCCGATTTTTTTAAGGGCACGCATAAGATCTTTCTCGGCGGCGGATGTTGTTGAAAAAGAAGAAAGAACGGGTGTTTCTATGGGTTTTTTCTGTCCAGAGGAGAGATTGCTTGTTCTTTTGCGCATGGTTTCGGGTTTAATAGAAGCCCCCGCTTTTTTTTCTGGTGGCTTGACGCTCCGCGTTTCTCTGGCGGTGTCTGACAGGCGGTTGGCCATTTGGTCGGCGCTTTCGACAAGAAAATGAAGCTCATCACGTAGGTTGTGCGCGTTTTCAATTAATTTTTCTAAATCATCACCACTTGAGCGGGCTGTCGCTTTAAGATTTTTAACTCCATTTTCGGCCCGCACAACCGTTGTAGAGAAATCCAAAACAAAGCGTTCCATTTCTGTGCGGCTGGCGCGCATGCCGGCCAATTGCCGTGTGAGTCGGACAGCATAAAAGATACCCGTAACCAAAAGGCCAATAAGGGCAAGATCAAGGAGAAAAACAAGCCAATTCATTTATGAATCCTCTTCTTTATTAATATCTTGAATAGCGACCTCTTCAAGTCTTACGGCCATTTTATCATTAAGTGAACCCATGCGCCCTTTAAAGAGTGTCATTTCACCGGCGCGCAGAGAAACAAGATCCTCGGGTTTAACATTAAGCATAAGGCGTGAGCCAACTTTCCACTTAATAATATCACCTAAAGGAAGGAGCGCTTCGCCCAAAACGGCATTCATCTTCATGTTGGTCATAAGAAGTTCATTGCCTAAATGGGTTTCCCAGATGGAGTCACGTCCAAATTTCTCACCCATAAACATTTGAAGCAGAAGTTCACGAATAGGTTCGAGTGTTGCGTAAGGGATAAGGATCTCGATCCGTCCGCCACGATCTTCCATATCAATACGTAATTTGGCCAGTACGGCAGCGTTTGCAGGTCGCGCAATGGTAGCGAAGCGTGGGTTAGTTTCAAGCCTGTCAAAACGGAAGGTAACGGGTGAGAGCGGATCAAAAGCGCCGCTGACATCAGCCAAGATAACGCGGACAAGACGTTCAACGAGATTGCGCTCGATGGTGGTATAGGGGCGTCCTTCGATGCGCATGGCGGCTGTGCCGCGCCTGCCGCCGAGCAAAACATCGACGATCGAATAAATCATAGCGCTATCAATAGTCATAAGCGCTGAATTATCCCATTCCTCGGCCTTGAACACAGCGAGCAAGGCGGGAAGGGGAATCGAGTTCAAATAATCACCAAAGCGCACAGACGTGATTTGATCCAAGCTTACTTCAACATTATCCGACGTAAAATTACGGAGACTTGTTGACATCATGCGCACCAGACGGTCAAAAACGACCTCTAGCATAGGCAGGCGTTCATAGTTGACCAGCGCGCTGTTAATCAGCGCCATAATGCCGGAATTATCTTGGTCTGTGGCCTCGTTATCGAAACCTAAAAGGCTATCAATTTCATTTTGGCTTAGGACGCGTGCCGCGCTTCCATCCGTGCCCTCATCATCTTCGGCCATAGCTGCCCATTCCGCAGCCTGACGCTCTTCCTCGGACATTTCTTCCGCGGGCTTTTCTTCTTCTGTTTTAGGCTCTTCAGGTGTTTCGTCGGTCATTGTAGCGCATAAGGGTGTTGGTGGGTTGCGAGGAGGTGAGTGCAGATCCTAATAGATGTGTTTAAGACAAAAACGAGACGCTGTCACGCCTAAGTGTCCGTTTTTAAACTTTATAAGACACGTTTTATTGAACCAGCATTTCCTGGAATAAAACATCACGGATGCGTACAGGATGAGCCGCTTCTGTGACACGGAGAAGAAGCTCTTCCCGTAAGCGATAAAGGCCAGCGCTACCGCGCAGATCCTCAACCCTTAATTCACGCAGATAAATCTGGAAATTGTCAATAATACGTGGCTTGAGAGCTTCGATGGCTTCCAAATCTTTTGGATCGGCAAGCTCAAGATTGACCTTAATTTTAAGGAAGTTTGGCCTTTTTCCACCACCGGAGAGATTGACAAGAATGTCACCTAAGGAGAAGAAAACAGGTGTGTTTCCGTGGTCCTCATCATCACCCTCTTCGCTTGGTGCGCCGTGGCCATGAGAATTAGACACCGCTGTTTTTCTTGTGGGGGCACCATGTTCAT
>DOBW01000192.1:0-1194 GCA_003504035.1 Rhodospirillaceae bacterium
CTTTTTTCTTCCTTGGTGATGAAAGGGTGTGCCTAAACAAGCGCGAGCTTCCTCGACAAACTTGTCGGCGGGATTTTCTAAAAAAAATTCATTCATTATTTACTGTCCGGATAAAGAAGTATTTTGCTTAATCCGGGAAGGTGCGGAAAACCGCCATAATTAGCGGCGTTATTAAAACGCGTACGACATGTCGTAAACCGCTTATCACACCCAGGGGTAACAGTATAAGCGTCCCCTGCCGCAATCGTTTTATTGACGGGCAACCAAAGCGTAAAAACGAAAGAGCTTAAATCCCAATTATTAATTTCAACACTCACGCCAGTATTATCGCCGCTCGTCCATGTCAGTTTAGCATCATTGAAAAAACCTGAATCTTCGCTGCGTGTATTATCAACAAAACTGCGCCCATCAATTGTTCCACTTACAGTTCCCGTCACCGCAAGAGAAGAGAGATCAACGCCACATCGCGCCTCGCCTAAATCATAGCGACATTCCGGCGTATAAGTTTCCCCCACGCGGCGAGAGAGCATATCCTGAAAACCTCTTAAAGAAGCAATATACTGACCATCACTAAAAGTTACTTCGCCAATCCAACCGCGCCGAATACGGAGAAGGCCTTGCGAAAGATCAGACCAGTTACATAAAAAAACATCTATACGCGCAAGATCATATAAACCTGCTTCAAGATCATCTCGCGTGATTTGTTCACTTCCTAAAATTCCAAGAACATTAAAATCGTTGGCTTTAAGATTTGTATCTTGCTTCAGTGCACCACCAGAGTAAGAACCATCGGCTTTATAAGTGACACCATCAGCGATGAGATCGGCATCATGCGTTGTGAAAGCGATAATAGTTTCATCTGCGCGTGTAATTTTCACAAGCTCGGCAAGTGTTGTCAGTTCACCATCCAGATGAGCTTGCAAAGCGGTTGAAATCGTTTTCATTAAACGCGTACCTCTATTAAAGGAATTTCTGTTTTTGAAAGATTGTTATCCAGTGCCGTCAGATTTAAATGATCTGTATCGAAGCGGACAGGGACATCGAATTGATAACCAGCTTTAATCAAGGCTCCGCTCGCTGGCGCTGAAGCAAAGGTTAATAGGCCTGTTGTTGTATCAACGCTCCATTCTGTTTCATATTCAGTATCATTAACACCAACGCGAACAGAATCTGAGACAGGTTTACGAATAAGCC
>DOBW01000192.1:1214-6372 GCA_003504035.1 Rhodospirillaceae bacterium
TTCAACACCATCTCCCGTTCCAATAAGTTGATCGTCCCAAGAGAGGGCGGTTTTTCCATCAGACGCACTCGAAAAGTCATTCCAATCTTTAAGTCGAAACCCTCTCGCCCGCCCTGCTCTTGCCTGAAAAAAGGCCATAAGCAAAGAAGCGTCATTTGCCGAAACAATCCCCGTAGACGCATCATATTTTCTTCTTGCCTGCGCCCATCTTTGATTGCGGCGCTCATAGCCACTTTCAATTGAAACAATCTCTGTTTGAAACCGTGGGCCACCATGCGCACCATAACTCACGCGCAGAGAAAGACTTACCTCGTCAAAAGACATGCCGAATCCTTTTTAATTAAGCTCAAGAACTTCGCGCAGCCGAAGTCTCAGCCAGCGCTCTTTTTCATCGACTTTCTGAACATCCAAGATCAAGAAAAAGCGATTTGACCAGCTCAGCCTCATACCAGTTACGGGCGATAGATCAGAACGTGCACGAACCGTAGATTCATGCGTAAAATCATCTGACGCAGAAAGTGGATCAAGACTTCCCCAAAAAGTTGCTACATCACTCCACACCCCCACCTGCCCTAGCGTTACATCTTCGGTAAGCGTTTCAGACTGAAGCATAAAAGGAATACATAATTTTCCTACACGCATGATCCACCTACATTGTAAATGCGATAAGACTGCAAAAGAGCCTCAACCGTTAGCGGCACGCGATAAGCAGATTCATTGGATAAAACAGCTTCACGATTTTCATACCAATGAAGCGCAAGCTGCATGATAGCAATCTTAAGAGCCTGAGGAACATCTGATTCCAAGTCTCCATACCCCGCAACATAATCAATCATCATGCTATTGGCGGAACGCTGAAATTGTGGCCAAACAGCAGAATCTTTTAAAACGATACGACCTAGTATAGATGCCGCATCAACAAAGATATTATCTTCATCCCATTCACTTGATTGGTCTTGTGCATTATAAAATAAAATTTGCGTAAGACTTACAAGAGGCGCACGCGGCAAAATTATTTCTCTTTTCTTCGGCGGGAATGAAACCCAAAGCCGCCACGTCTGAGAAATAAAAGCACGTCCTGTAAATTTCTCGCACCATTGGCGTGAAGCTTTAATAAGACTCGTCATAAGATCATCATCTGCCGTAGTCCCTACACGTGCAAAACTTTTCATTTCTGCAAGCGAAACCGGTTCAACAGCTGGCGCTGTTAAAAGAACATTTGCTGTCATATTCATATCCTTTTTTGTGGCATAGGTGAGCAGATCAACTCGACCAAACACCTAGAATTTTTTGGCCTAGAACAGCATTAATTTCGTCTGTTCCAGACGGAACAGAAATGCTTTCTTGTGAACGAATGCAAACATAGTATTTAGACGTATCACCCGCAGCCTCTTGAGCCGGAATAACGCTGCCATCTTCTAAAACTTCTTCTGCGATAGCCGCCCTTCCACATTGAGGGCCTATAACATTCGCATAACCAGCGCAAAAAGAATTAAGCGCGTCCAAATTACTTGCACAAAAATATGTGTCAATCATAGCCTGTTCATTCCTTTAATTTTTTCATCAAAACAGGGCGCCCAACAAATAGTGGACGCCCTGTTCCTGAGGAAGTTACATAGTCATAGTTGATTTATACTGTCGGCGCGTTATGCGGCTCACCCACAATCACGCTCGCGCCACTGGCCGCTCCAGATGTAGAACCTGTCACTATCATGATCACGCGAACATATCTTCGCGCACCAAGATAACCAACAGACTGAACGGTATTGGCTCCACTGGAGTCACTAACAGCTTCCAAAGCTTCATCCAGCTCGCTTGCACCAACAGAGGCATAAGTCACACCATCAACGGAATGCTCCAAAGATGGTGTGTGTGTGCCATCTGTATAAGAACCAAAGGCAACAGAAATTACAGCCGCATCAAAACCTCTAAGATCAACAGCTGTTCCCGTGGTAGTACCATCCGTACGAACGGCTGGTGCCAAAGACGTTTTGACAAGCGTATTATGCAACATGTCACGAAGTGTCATTTTATTATCTCCTTATTGTTTAATTAGGCCGTGGCAAAGTTCAACAGCTTGATGGCATCAAAGTTCACGACATCGCCGCCAACACGTTTGCTGCAACGGAACTTGACGAAAGGTGCGGATGTATAAGGATCACGCAAGACACGCATACCGATACGATCGACAATGGTGTAACCTTCTTCAAAATTACCAAAAGCAGCAGAAAAACTACCCGAGCTAATCGCAGGCATATCTTCTGCCAAAACGACTGGATAACCCAAAAGCGTTGCGGGGTTACCGGCTTGCAAACTAGGTTGCCAAATGTAAGCGTCCGTGGAGCTTTCCTTAAACTTACGCACAACATCAACGACCGAGCGTGGCATAAGCCAATGAGCCTTAGGCAAATAACCCGCCTTCAACTTGTTCATGAGTGTGATAAGAACGTCCGCGCCATCTGAGGAAGAAAAAGCACCATCCGCACCTGTTGCAACATGTTCCAAAACGCCCCAATTACGGTCGTCATCTGAAGTTGCCGCTGTTGAATAGCTGAGAAGACCGCGCGGTTGACCAATTCCATCACCTGTCATAAAGGCTGTGTTTTCACGACGCGAGAACTTCCCTGAAACACGTGAAACAAGCCATTCTTCAACATTAATAATGGCATCATCCAAAAGCTTTTGTGTTGCCTTTGGTTGAGCATGAAGCTCGTGAACAGGAATGCGAATGCGACCAATTTCTCCTTGGTCTGTATCCTCACGCGTTCCAAGCTCTGAAACCCACTGCGCTTCAGCTTCATCTGTGTCGCGCAACATTTCAACAGCTTCCGAAGAAACACTCATCACGGTAGCAATTTGCCGCATTGGCGTAGTATCAAACTGACGCGTAACGATACGCTCAGCCATTTCACCAGGAGCCATATAACCGCCCTGCTGGTCAGCAAGAACACTCATTTCCTTTGTTTGAAAAACAGAAACGTCTTGCTCAAGACCTTTAGTCACATAGCTCATAAAGGCAGATTTATAACCATTATCTTCTTCTGGCAAAGCAAGATCAATAGATTTACCAGGGCGGCGCATTGCCGTCTTCACGTTAGAAACATCATCTTGCAACTTGTTCATATCATTATCCATACGATCAAGCTTCTCACCGACAAGAACGTCCGCGCTACCTTTGCGCTCAATATCACCCAAGCGCTGATCATTAACGCTTTTGTATTCTTCAAAGGCCTGTGCCAGCGTTTCCGTGGCAGAATGAACCTCATTCATATCAATCATTCATTTTCTCCTTTTTGGATTCTGTTTAAGAGTTTTGGCCGCTTTATGTAGGCGCGCTACAACAGCCTGCGTTACGACCTTATCGGTTGCACAATTTTTTTTTGTTTTTGAACCGCTTTTTCGTTTCTTTTTCTGTGGTGCGCGTGGAGCTTTAACCTCACTGATGCGCGCAGCTTCATTGGATGGAAACGTCACCAATGAAATCTCGAAAAGATCAACGTCCGTTAAAACACGCGCTTTTCGTTTCTTATCAATTTGACTGGAGATAACGCGATAACCGATTGACAAACCCGTTAGCGCCTTCATCTTCATCAATTCATAGGCCTCACGACCCTTTTGTGTAGAAAGAGCTAGTCTTCCCTGTACCGCCAAACCGTTTTCATCTTCGGAAAGTGAAACCCATACGCCAACAGGAGCCGTTGGATCATGCATCCATAGCATCGCTGGCGTTCGTCCTTTTTGACGCAATGTTGCAAGCGAGCGTTTAAAAGCACCAACCGCAACAATTTCTTTTTGAGAATCCAGCTCACCAAAAACGCTGGCATATCCCATAAAAAGCCCATCGCCGCCAAGCGATTTAATCGCTAGCGGTCGCGAAATATGTTTAATATTCATGTTTCTCCCTTAGTTAGATTCCTCTGGACTGAGAAGGTGGTCTCCACCATCTATTGGCTCATACCCAAGTGCTAAACGTTTTTCGTTGACGGTAAGAAAATCAACTTTCTGAAGTTTCTCCCACAACATGTCGCGCCGCATTGTCAGGGCGCTAATCTCATCTCGATTAAAATCAAGATAGAGATTTTCTCCGAACATCGGCGCAAGCCAATGATCAAAAGCCATTGTTATCTTGGTAAGAAGAGGAAGAACCGTTTCCTCATACAAAGCCAAGCGTGCTTCTTGCATGTTGGCATAAGTCTGCGCCCCTTCAATACCGATAAGCTGTGCAGGTACACCAAAAGCCAAAGCAATATCACGCGCTGCGGCATCACGCCCCGCAAGCCAATCCATATCTTTGGGAGAAAGGCTCATCTCACGCCAATCAAGACCACCTTCTAAAATAAGCGGACGTCCTGCCTGATTTTTTCCAACGGTATGTTCATCCATTTCTTCACGCAGGCGAGAGATTTGCTCATCCGTTAAACTGGCAGGGCCATCTTTGGGAGAAAAAACAAGAGCCCCCGAAGGCCTTGCCCCCTGATTTAAAAGAGCCTGATTCCACGCCCCCGCTGCATTATGCTGATCCACAGAAAGCAAAGCCGCTTCAAGCGGCGCCATCCCATACCAATCATTAAGCGGATGAAAGCTTTTTAAATGTAAGATTTGGCTGCACCCCGTAATGGGGTCAGCATTCCACCGCGTCAGTTTTCCGCCAACATTATATTCATAACCTTGCGGCAAACCACTTGCCCCAGGAATAACTTTCATCCGGTCAGGCCGAAGAATATAAAGCTCGCTGGGATCATGACCATCACGCGGCGAAACGGCTTCTATATAAGCATTACCGGATATTTGAAGATCAATAAAAAGACTCTCCAAAAAGGCATTGCCGTCTTGCGTTGGGTTGGGATGATCCAAAAGATCAAGAAGCGGATGCGTATCTATCTCGTTATCTTGCCCGCCATAAAGAACCCACGGAACCGAAGCCGCAGCCGTCGCAACAAGCGTTGAACATCGATAGGCCACAACATTCTTTTTGTAGCCTTCTTCAGCCAAACAATCATAACGGCGCGGTGTCCATTTAGGTCTTCCAACATGGCTATAGGCAAAAACAGGCCCTGCCCCACTCGTCTTGGTTTCTTTTGGACGCACAAATTTATTCACAAAGCTCTGAAAGCCCATGTTTTCCCCTCGCCGTTATGTGTTAAGCAACAAAAAACCC
>DOBW01000192.1:6400-9781 GCA_003504035.1 Rhodospirillaceae bacterium
CGCGGCTCACTGCGAATAGTATCGGAAAGTTCTGTTATCGCCCACACGAGCGCATCTACGCGATCAGGTGATTTGCCGCCAATATAAAGCGGTGAAAAACACGACATTTGATCTTCAAGTTTAACCATCGCGCCAACATGACGAACGCGGCCCTGCTCATAAAGTGCCGCTACAGGCATCGCCCGTTCAATTTTTCCTCGAATGGCGCGAAGCGGTTTAAAGAAAATATTTTTGTCAACCTGCCGCAACAAACGTTCCACGAGCGCACCGCCAGCATTAACTTCGGCAACAATCATACAAGCTTCCCTTTCTTCGTAAAGTTGCACAGCACGCCGCGCCCATATTTCTGGCGAAGCCTTGCAGGACCAATCGTCCAATACATAAATAAGACCATCGGAAGCCAAACCTGCGGCAACAATTCCTGTTTCATCACTGTTTTCGTTGTAGCTAAGCGCGGGATCAACCGCGACAACAATCCGGCACATTTCTGGCGCAGTGCGAACGCGAGACGCATCAATCAGCTCACGCGTCCATAAAGAACCTTCTGTATCTTCTAAAAGTTCTGCATCTAATTCTTGCCTGCCAAGACGTGTACCGGCATAGCGCGCTTTAAGCTGATCCAAAACGCAAGTTGCCAAATGAGCTTTATTGTCAACAGTCCGCCCGCGCGTGAGATAAACATCCGCACCCGCACGGGCAACAATTTCACGAACAAGCTGCGTATTGCGCGGCGTTGTTGTAATCACCACACGTGGATCATTTCCTAAACGCAAACCAAACCACATCTGATCGAAAGCGCCCCTCGATGGCCACGCACCAAGTTCGTCACACCAAACGCGATGATGTTGAGGGCCGCGCAAACGTTCTGGCTGATCGGCAGAATAAAGTTTAATCCGGCTTCCATTGTAAAGAGAAAGATCCCCAGTGCTGCGATGCCATGCCTTCACACAAGAAGGCGGCAAAATATGTAAAAGTCCACTTTCTCCTTCAATACAAACATCACGCGCATCCGCAAAAGTTGGTGCAATCACACCAACGCGCACACAGGGCCGCCAAAGAACATAAGCTGCAATATCCTCAGCCCCTGTTCTCGTCTTTCCCCAACCTCGCCCTGCGAGAATAAGCCAAATGTTCCACTTACCTTTCGGTGTCAGCTGAGCTGACCTCGCCGTTTTAATCCATTTAGCCCTCGCAATCAGGGCTGCCAGATTTGGCCGAGGCAAGCGCATCAAGCAAGCTTTGAGCTTCGAGGATAGCGGCATCTTGCTCTTGATCATTTTGCAGTTCTGCCTCTTCCTCTTTTTCGCTTTTCCTGATTTTATCCATGAGAGCTTTCGCCGCCGCAACGCGCACAGAATCACTGTCACTTGCGGACATAAGCTCCATAAGAACCTTGCTCACACGCTGATCCACTTCCTCGAAAGGCCGCAGTTTCTTTTTCTTTATTTTTTTGGTTATTTTCTTTTTAGGGCTCGAGGCGGTACGAGATTTTGATGTTTTAGTCCCATCTGAATCTTTCGCCATTTTTGTCCTTACTGTTTGGACGTAATACGCCGTAGGAATGTCAATAGGACGAAAGGAGGCTTAAGTCAAGCTTTTTTTTCTATATTATGCTTTTTTTCTTATAGCTTGTGGTTAATATTGCTTATGCGAATCAAGTTTTTATGCTAAACATTACGGATAAGCTTACTCATAGAGCGCACATAAAATGGTCAATACGGTCACAAACTCAGCTCTTCGCACGTTACTTGGAACGCAAAACGCGTCTTCCCAGAACAGTCTTTCTACGCTTAAAAACAATACCAAGGCACGCCAAGCTATTGTCGCCCCCTTCCAACAAAATATGGAAGCAACAACAAAGGCCGGAACAGGCCAACAAATAAAAATTGCTGAGGCCTCTTCGGCACCCCCTCCCAGCAATCTTCCGCGCGGCAGTCTAATCGACATCCTCGCTTAGCTCTCCCCCCAATCCATATATTTGCGTTAGAACCTTAAGCCCAGAACGCAAGAGTCGTGCGTTCTCTGCAGAAGGAATTTCCTCATAACAAACGACAGAAACAACAACATCCCCCAATCGCCCACGTAAAAATTTCATCGACCTACGCCAACGGCCATAGGCCTCCTCCTCGATATCAGACCGTTCATCCCAACCGCTATAAACGGAAAAAGAACCTCGCGTGGGCGTGTAGCCCCCTGTCAATCGAGCATTCATGCCCGCTGCGTGATAATCGCGCTTAAAGCGAAAACCAGCATCTTTTTGAACAGAAGAAATAAAACCGGCCAAAGCCAACCGATCTAAAATATGCTCCTCAAGCACCCGCGCGGCAAACATTCCAGCCTCTTGCGTTGGCTCAAACACACGCGAAGCATGCCCCCATCTCTCCTGCGTCCCATAATCTGCGCCTCTTTGATGAAGGTTGAAACGACGGTCAGAAGAAACGGGAAAACGGCGATTTTTCATGAAAAAGCTCCTCTTTTTGAGTAATCTGCCCTAAAAGTATACAATTTGGATACGTTTGTCACCTGTTTTGTAACCGTTTTGTACTATGACTTGCCCAAATTTCATGTTATGAAAAGATTATGCAAACAACAGGCAACCATATACGTGAATATCGCGCAGCCAGAGACTGGAGCTTGCAAAAGCTCGCCGATGCCTGCCAAACGAGCAAAAGCCAAATTGATAAGCTTGAAAAAGGCCAACGGCGCCTCACGGTCGAATGGATGGTGCGACTCGCCAAACCGCTTGGCTGTGATCCACGAGATTTACTCCTTGCCCCCACCCTCGCTTCGGCAGCACACAAAAATATGCAGGCGGCAAACGTCGAAAAACCGCCAGAGACTTTGCCCATCCGGCGGCTAACACATCACGAAGACGATACTTTTACATTAGGCGAAGAAATTGACCGCACGCCAAAACCATCTTTTCTAGTGCACACACAAGATGCTTATGCGGTTTATGTCACAGGAAAGGCCATGGCACCCATGTTCCGCGCTGGGCAGCTTCTTTTTATTAACCCCCACAAACCACCAGCCCTTGAATCTGGAGTCATCGTTATAGAAAAAAAGGGGCACGTCTATTTGAAAGCTTTTGCTGGACGCACAAAAAAATCCCTGCGTCTGCATGCGTTTCAACCGGAAAAAACAGAAATTCTTGTCAAAGAATCTGACGTCAAAGAAATTCATACTATTGTTGGAACTTTGGATAATTAAACTGTCTGAAAAACAACTTGTCTTGAAAGAAAATGAACAGCTTGTTCATATTTTCCGGCCGGTAAATAATTCATGTTGGGAACACAGAATTTATCGGATAAATCACGCTCAATTCTAAACTCTGCGCGTCCCGTAGTATGTGCCACATAAGAAACCATGGCACGAAGAGAA
>DOBW01000166.1 GCA_003504035.1 Rhodospirillaceae bacterium
AAAATCCTCGTGTCGGTGGTTCAATTCCTCCCCCAGGCACCACGAAATAAGAGCCCCCTTGTGGGGCTCTTATTTCGTGGTAATTGGATAGAGCATTGAACCAACCCGAAGGGTGGTTCATGATTTGATTAGAGAGTGCAAGCCGTTAGGCGCGGCACGAACTTAGCAAAGCACCTCGCAGCAAGCGACCGAAGGGCGCGTAGCGAGAACATTCCTCCCCCAGGCACCATCCTTTGAGGGAGAGCCTGAACTCGGAAAGCGGAAGGCGTTGTCATGAAGATAGTAGCATTTCTTTTAATTCTTTTTGTTTCGTTTGTTGCGCCAGCTCATGCGGCAAGCTCAGCCTATGACCGCGTGATGAAGACGAATAAAATTGTTTTAGGTGTTATTCCATGGTCGCCTTATCGAGAAAAGAATTTAGAGACAAAAGAATGGAGCGGTTTTGCCGTTGAGGTTTGCCGTCGTGCTTTTGCCACAATGGATATCAAGGTTACTTTCAAGGAAGTCATTTTTGGTATGCAGGTTCAGGATCTCAACATAGGTCGTGTCGATGCGCACTGTGATGAGGGGCCATGGACGATGTCGGCTGGAAAATTTGTCGAGTTTTCGATGCCTTATTTTGCAACGCCGGTTTTTCCTTTTGTTCGTGCGGGGGAGATGCGTTTCAAGAAACGGTCTGATTTGAACCATCCGTCTGTTCATTTTGTCGGGATTGATGGTGATCTTTCCAGCGATCTGGTTCACCGGATTTTTCCGAAAGCCAAATTCTCCAGTATGTCGAGTCTGACGGATGTCTCGCAGCTTTATTTGAATGTCTCTACAGGGAAGGCCGATGCGGTTATTGGCGATCCTGCTTCATTTGGTGTGTTTAACAAAAGCAATCCGGGTAAGTTGAAGCCTTTGTTTCAAAACCAACCTTTGGGGCCCTATAAATCAGTTGTTTCTGTAAAGAAGGGGGACATGAAGCTGTTAGGGTTAGTTAATCAAGCCATTGACAATGCTTTAACTTTTGGGATTGTTGACGAAATTCTTGATCGGTATGACCCCAAGCATGAAATTCTTATGCGGGTAAAAAGTCGTTATACTTTTTAAGGTTTTCATCTTTTTCAGGGCTGCTACCAACTGATTCGTTAATAAATTGCAAATAAAACGGTTGCTTGGTCTTGACTTGCTTTCTTCATTGCCTATACTGCGCGCCTCGGCCTCTTTGCGGGGAGTGCCGTGCCCTCGTTCGTGTCAAGATGTTTTTAAGCTTTGTTTGGTGCCTAAAAATATTTGGTTTTGACAGTTATCGCTTCGATATCTTTAGAAAAAGATGTTGGGGTGTTTTTTGCGTATAGCGCAAGCGTTAGGGAGATTTCCGCAAAAGAGCGATCGTTCAAAAGGCGGTCATAGGACTGGGAGCTTTCTCGTTATTGAAGGCGTTTGTACCGGTTGTTTTGTTAAGAGGAGAGCCACGTGGCCCGTATTGCAGGTGTCAATATTCCGGCAGGTAAGCCGTTGCAAATAGCTTTACGTTACATTTATGGAATTGGTCCCGCCTTTGCGAGCGAGATTTGTTCGCGCATTGGTGTTGAACCACAGAAACGCGTTAATCAGCTTACGGAAGCTGAAGTTTTGCGCATTCGCGAAGACATCGACAAAAATTACAAGGTTGAAGGTGATTTGCGTCGCGATGTTTCAATGAATATCAAGCGTTTGATGGATTTGGGATGTTATCGCGGATTGCGTCACCGTAAAGGTCTGCCAGTTCATGGCCAGCGTACGCACACGAATGCGCGTACACGCAAAGGTCCGGCTAAGGCTATCGCGGGTAAGAAGATAGCTGCCCGTAAGTAAGGTTTTTCTGTCGCGAGGATAAGCGTCTTGGAAAAACTCTGCTTACAGAGCCAAGTCACCTTATTACTCCACACGAAATGAAGGAAATCGTGCCCTTGTTAAAGAGGCACACAAAGAAAAGCGGAGTCAAAAATGGCTGCTAAAGATCAAAAAGGTAAATCAGGTGGACGGATGCGCCGCAAAGAGCGCAAAAACATCGTCTCTGGTGTTGCCCACGTCAATGCTACTTTCAATAATACCATCGTGACAATTGCTGATTCACAGGGGAATACGATTTCTTGGTCGTCTTCAGGCTTGATGGGTTTTAAAGGCTCACGCAAATCAACCCCATATGCTGCACAGATGGCCGCCGAGGATGCGGGTCGTAAAGCAATGGAGCATGGTGTTCGTACTGTTGAAGTTGAGGTCAAGGGACCGGGGTCAGGGCGTGAGTCAGCTTTGCGCGCTCTTCAAGCCGTAGGTTTTACCGTAACGACAATTCGCGATGTTACACCCATTCCGCATAATGGTGTACGTCCGCGCAAGAAACGCCGCGTATAAAATATTTTGTTTAGGCGGCAACGCCATCGTTTTTCTCGAACCAATGAGGCCCAATCCGTGTTACAGAAAAATTGGAAATCGCTCATTCAAGCCAATAAACAACTTCAGGAATCAGGAAATTCCGCGTGTCATGCGACACTTGTTGTTGAGCCGCTTGAACGTGGTTTTGGTACGACTCTTGGCAATGCCTTGCGTCGAGTTCTCCTTTCTTCGCTTCAGGGCGCTGCCGTGACAGCTCTTCAAATTGAGGGTGTGCTGCACGAGTTTTCGTCTGTCCCTGGTGTGCGCGAGGATGTAACTGACATTATTCTCAACATCAAAACACTTGCGCTCAAGATGCATGTTGAAGGGCCTCGCAAGATTCGCCTTTCTGCTCAGGGTCCCGGTGAAGTTCTGGCTGGCCAGATCGAAACAGGTGCTGATATTGAAATTATGAACCCTGAGCTTGTGATTTGTAATTTGGATCGTGGCGCCAACCTGAACATGGAAATGACCGTGGATACGGGTAAGGGGTATGTTCCAGCTTCTGCACTGCGCAAGGAAGATACGCCTATTGGCCTTGTTCCTGTTGATGCGCTTTTCTCGCCTGTTCGCAAAGTGTCTTACAAAGTTGAAAATAGCCGCGTTGGTCAGGTCACTAATTTTGATAAACTAGCTTTGGTTATTGATACCGATGGTTCCATTACGCCAGAAGATGCCGTAGCCGTTGCAGCGCGTATCTTGCAAGATCAGTTTCAGCTCTTCATCAATTTTGAAGAGCCTCGTCCGGTTCAGCCGCAAGAGCCAGTCGCTGGCGAGTTGCCGTTTAATCGCAATCTTCTGCGCAAGGTTGATGAGCTTGAACTTTCCGTTCGCTCAGCTAATTGCTTGAAGAATGACAACATTGTTTATATTGGCGATTTGGTTCAAAAGTCCGAGAGCGAAATGCTTCGTACCCCGAACTTTGGCCGTAAGAGCTTGAATGAAATCAAGGAAGTTCTGCAACAGATGGGCCTTGGCCTTGGCATGCAGATTCCTGACTGGCCTCCTGAGAATATTGAGGAGTTGGCCAGAAAACTTGAGGAACCTTTTTAAGAAAAAAATGGGCTGAACGCATGTCGTTCAGGCTGAAGCAGGCATGACGCGCTGGGTTGATGTTTAGGGCTATATCCGTCATCCCTGCGAAGGCAGGGATCCCATTTATTATTACACAAGAGACGACAAAAGCATCAGTGCTGAGCAATCAGGCTGATACTACAAAGCAATAGATTTCCTGCAGGAGCCGCCATGGTGGAAGGCTCACAGGGGTCAAGCTAAAAAGGGAGACATCACTATGCGCCACGGAATTTCGGGTCGTAAACTAAACAGAACAAGTTCTCATCGCAAAGCGATGTTTGCCAATATGGCCGCCGCGCTTATTAAGCACGAGCAGATCAAAACCACCTTGCCTAAGGCGAAAGAGCTTCGCTCTATCGCTGAAAAGCTGATTACGCTTGGTAAAAAGGGAAGCCTTTCTAACCGCCGTCAAGCGATCTCGATCATGCGTGATGAAGATATGGTCTCCAAGCTCTTTGGCCCATTGGCCGAGCGTTACAAGACGCGTAAGGGCGGTTATACACGTGTTTTGAAAGCCAACCTTCGCTATGGTGATGCTGCGCCATTGGCCATTATCGAGCTGGTTGACCGTGATCCAGAGGCCAAAGGTCTCGATAGCGGTCCCGTCATCGTTAAGGAAGAGGTTGAGGACGAACAAGAAAACGCCTAAGGTCATTCCACTTAAGTTTTCCTCGTCGTCACGTTGTCGCTCGTGTATGTTTAATACACGTCGCTCCTCGTTCCTAGAGGAAATTCTTAATTGAAAAGACTATAAGCTCAATTCCACAATAACGAAATAACCAGAAGGAGGGTCTTTAATGATGTGCACCAGCAGGATCGTAAAGGCCCTTTTTCTTTTTGTAGGCAGCCTTGTCTTCCTCAGCGCTTGTACGCCAGCCCCACGCAGTGTTGATAGCTATACGAGTGCAGCAGGCACGACGGTCTTTTTCGAAAATGATCGTGATGCTTGCATTAGCTCCTGCAATACGGAGTTTGATCGTTGTAGCGATATGACGGCAGCTCAGAATCCTGTAGGACGTGGCCAGATGACAGGCATCTTTGGTGCCGAGGCTGATTGCAAGGATTCTTTGCGTTCCTGTTTAAAGGAATGTCGCGTAAGATAGGAGACAACTATAGAGGGAGATGCATATGCTGTGGCGTTGGTGTTTTCTTGGGTTGTTTTTTTCTCTTCTTTTCTTGACCAGCGACCTTGCGGCTCAGACTCGAAGTATTCCTTCTTCACAATCTGAAGTTTTACTGAGCTTTTCACCTGTTGTTAAAAA
>DOBW01000081.1 GCA_003504035.1 Rhodospirillaceae bacterium
TGTTTAATACACGTCGCTCCTCGTGCCTTCGGGAAAGATAAATGGAAAAGACTAGAATAGCCTTTCTTTCTGGCTTTTGTACGTTTTACACTCGCCCTTCCTCGGACCTTGTGCAAAAATAAAGAGGAAAGACTATAACAAGGAATCTCAACAAGATGATGCCTTCCGATGACCCTTTTGACAGCTCTATCCTACCACCTGCACGGCAAGGTAGTGTGGTGGCGCTTGGCAATTTTGATGGCGTTCATCTGGGCCATGGCGCTGTTTTGCGCACGGCTCTCACGCAAGCGCAGCAAAAAGGGGGCGGGGTGCAAGCGCTAACGTTTGAGCCGCATCCTCGTTTTCTTTTTCAGAAGGATGAGGCTCCTTTTCTTTTAACTCCGCCGGATATGAAGGCGCGTCTTTTGAAAGAGGTTGGTGCGGATGAGGTTGTTGTTTTGCCTTTTACGCCTGCTTTTGCGGCACTTAGCGCCGAAGATTTTGTTAAGCATGTTCTTCTTGAGACCTATGCGCCAGCACATGTTGTGGTGGGCTTTGACTTTGTCTTTGGTGCGGCCCGTACTGGAAATTGTGCGCTTTTACGTGATTTATTGGCATCGCATGGCATTGGGTTAAGCGAGGTCCCACCATGGAAAGACACGCGGGGACAGGTTGTTTCATCCACGCGTGTACGTGAAGCTTTAAGGCGCGGTGATCCGCTGTTAGCGCGTCAGCTTTTGGGGCGGCCTTTTGCGATTGAGGGCAAAGTGCTTCATGGCGACAAAAGAGGCCAAGAAATAGGGTTTCCAACAGCTAATATTGATATGGGCCCCTTTATAAGGCCTCTTTTTGGGGTCTATGCGGCTAAAGTGCGTCATGCTGGCGATGAAGAAGCAAAGCCTGCGGTTGTAAATATCGGGGTTCGTCCGACAGTTGATGGCTCCCGCGAGCTTATGGAGGCTCACATTTTGGATTTTGATCAGGATATTTACGGTCAAAACTGGTCTATTGAGCTGTGGGCCTTTATGCGGCCCGAGAAGAAATTTCCCGATCTTGAGGCTCTTAAGGTTCAAATTGCTAAGGATGCCGCTGAAGCACACCGTTTTTCCGGTCTTTAGCGCCTTTACGTGAGTTCAACAGAGGGCTATTGTCGGGGGCTTTTTACCTACGAGGGTTATGCAAAAAATATGTCTGAGACCGTGAAAAAAGATTATCGCGACACCGTTTTTCTTCCAAAAACCGATTTTCCAATGCGTGGAAATCTTGGGAAAAAAGAGCCTGTGATACTCCAGCGTTGGCTAGACATGGACCTTTATGCAAAATTGCGGGAGCAAAGTGCAGGGAGGCCCAAGTTCGTTTTGCATGACGGGCCTCCTTTTGCCAATGGTCACATGCATTTAGGCCATGCGCTCAACAAGATTCTCAAGGACGTTATTAATCGCACACATCAAATGATGGGCTATGATGCGCCTTATGTTCCGGGGTGGGATTGCCATGGCTTGCCCATTGAATGGAAAATAGAAGAGCAATATCGTGCCAAAAAAATTGATAAAGACACGATCCCTGTGGCTCAATTTCGCGGTGAGTGCCGTGCGTTTGCCAAGCAGTGGAAAGAAATACAATCCAAAGATTTTCAGCGTTTGGGCGTTATCGGTGACTGGAAGCATCCTTACGAAACGATGAGCTTTCATGCCGAAGCGCAGATTGCACGTGAGATCCACAAATTTTTGATGAACGGTCTTTTGTATAAAGGTGTGCGTCCCGTTATGTGGTCGGTTGTTGAAAAGACAGCGCTGGCCGAGGCGGAGATTGAATATCACGACCATAAATCCACGACGATCTGGGTGCGTTTCTCTGTTTTGCGGGGCGGCAGCGAGGCCTTAAAAGGTGCAAGCATTGTCATTTGGACGACAACGCCTTGGACCATTCCTGCCAATCGTGCGATTGCTTATGGTGATCTTCCTTACGCGTTGATTGAGGTCGAGGCTACCGAAGAGGGGAGTGATCTCAGCGCTGGTGACAAGCTCGTGGTGGCGACTGAATTGGTTCATGCTTTTTGTATGGAAGCTAAAATCACAGCCAAAAAGATTCTTTTGGACAATCTTTCTTGCGATGATTTGAGGGGCGCTGTTTGCGCGCATCCTTTTCATGGACGTGCAGGCTCTGATGGCTATTTTGATTATGATGTGCGGCTCTATCAAGGCGCTTTTGTTACGACAGAAGCGGGTACGGGTTTTGTGCATATTGCACCGGGGCATGGCGAAGATGATTTCAATCTTGGCCGTGAAAACAAAATTGCTTTTGAAGAAACCGTTGGTGATGATGGGCGCTATTTGCCTAATGTGAAGGGCTTTGAAGGGCTTTATGTCTATCAGCCTGACGGTACATCGGGTGAAGCTAATGGGGCTGTTATTCGCGCTCTTATTACGCAGGGTGCGCTGCTCGCCAAGAAAAATATCAGGCATTCTTATCCGCATTCATGGCGCTCCAAAGCGCCGCTTATTTTCCGCACAACCCCGCAATGGTTTATTGCGCTGGATGAAGTGAAGGTTGATGATACGGGAAAAAGTCTGCGGGAGCTTGCCTTAAAGGCCATTGATGAAACAACATGGCATCCTGCTTTGGGTGAAAACCGAATTCGCGGCATGATTTCTTCGCGCTTTGATTGGTGTGTGTCGCGCCAACGTCTTTGGGGCGTGCCTATTGCGTTGTTTGTTGCTAAAAAAGATAATGTGCCGTTGCGTGACGAGTCTGTTTTAGCGCGCATTGCCGATGCTTTTGAAAAAGAAGGAGCAGATGCGTGGTACACGCATGATGCGCAGGAATTCCTTGGTGAAAAATATAACAAGGAAGATTTTGAACAGGTTTTTGACATCATTGATGTTTGGTTTGAATCAGGCTCAACGCATAGCTTCTGTCTCGATCAAAAATTGCCTGATCCCGAATGGCCTAATTTGGCGTGGCCTGCTGACCTTTATCTGGAAGGCTCCGATCAGCATCGTGGCTGGTTTCATTCTTCTCTTTTGGAATCCTGTGGGACGCGTCATTGTGCGCCCTATAAGTCTGTTTTGACGCATGGTTTTGTTTTAGATGAAAAGGGACGCAAACAATCCAAGTCTTTGGGCAATGTCGTTGATCCCTTGAAAGTTATGGATACATCGGGTGCCGATATTTTGCGTCTTTGGGTTTTGGCTTCTGATTATTCGCAAGACCTTAGTTTGGGGCCCAATATTCTCAAACAAACCGGAGACCTCTATCGCCGTCTGCGTAATACCTTGCGCTATCTTTTAGGTGCGCTTGATGGCATGGGCGAGGCCGAACGCGTAGCGCCCAAGGACATGCCTGAGCTAGAGCGATGGGTTCTTTCACGTGTGTTTGAAATAGACGCTTCTGTGCGCGCAGATATTGCATCGTATAATTACAATCATTTGTTGCAAACACTGCATCATTTTTGTGCGCTTGATCTTTCGGCGCTCTATTTTGATGTACGCAAGGATGCGCTTTATTGCGATGCGGAGGACAGCGCTGTACGCCGCGCTGTACGAACGGTTTTGGAGATTTTGTTCGATCATCTGGTTGTCTGGCTTGCGCCTATCTTGAGCTTTACAGCAGAAGAAGCTTGGCTCATACGCCATGGCGAGGACAGCAGCGTTCATCTTCAAACTTTTCCTGATGTACCGGCTTCTTGGCACGATGAGGAGCTCGGTCTTAAATGGGCCAAGATTAGAGCCCTTCGCCGCGTTGTCACGGGCGCGATGGAGTTTGCACGCAGCGATAAAAAAATTGGCTCAAGTCTTCAGGCGGCACCAAAAGTTTATCTCACAAGCGAACAAAAGACGCTTTTGGAGAGCCTTGATTTTGCCGAGATTTGTATTGCTTCAAAAATAACAATGTATAACACAGCGCCGCCAAAGGGTGCCTTTGTGCTGGAGGATGTAGCTGATGTTGGTGTAGAGGTTATACTGGCCGAGGGTAAAAAATGTGAGCGTTGCTGGCAAGTGCGTGAAGATGTCAATGAACAAGGTCTTTGCGCGCGCTGCGCGAAGGTTGTTGAAGGGAAAGACTAAAACAATGCGGAATCTCTTTCCCATAGGCGTTTATTTAATGACCCTTGTTGCTCTGATTGATCAGGCCACAAAATGGTGGGTCGTGGAGATGCTCGAGATTGGTTCTTTGGGGCGTTATGTGACGTCCTTTCTTAATCTTGTTCTCAGTTGGAACAAGGGCGTAACTTTTGGGCTTTTGAATCATCAAAACACGTGGATTCCTTATGTTTTGATTGCATGCGCTTTGCTTGTGGTTGTGTTCTTGCTATTTTGGTTGGCTCGCGCCAAAACATTGACAGAGGCCCTTGGCTTGGGCTTTGTTATGGGCGGTGCTATAGGAAATGTTGCAGATCGTATCCGTTATGGTGCCGTTGTCGATTTTCTAGACTTTCATCTTGGCGGCTATCACTGGTATGCTTTTAATGTTGCCGATAGCGCTATTGTGCTAGGGGTTGCCCTGTTGTTTTTTGACAATCTTGTCATGGTGCAGAAAAACAAAATAAAATAACTATAGAATAAAACCAAAAGGAGACTTTTTCGTATGCAGTATCTTCCACGTTTGATTTTGCTTGCTTCTGTTTTGGTACTTGCCGCGTGCGGTGGTGTCGCCGAGTCTCTGGGCTTGGGCCGTAATCCGCCGGATGAGTTTGCTGTTGTCGACCGCCCCCCCCTTTCTTTGCCGCCAGAGTTTGAGCTTCGTCCTCCCCGCCCCGGTGCGGTGCGCCCTCAAGCGGTAAGCGTGCAAGATAAAGCCGAGACGACCCTGTTTGGCGAATGTCAAAAAGAAGTGCCGGAATCTGATGTTGAAAAAGAACTTCTTACAAAAGCAGGCGCCGATAAAGCTGATCCAGACATTCGCGCTTTGATTGACAATGAATCGAGTCAAAAAGTGGTTGGATCACGCCATTTGGTTGATGAGATTTTGTGGTGGAAAGAGGCTGGTTCTGATGCCACAACCGTTGACGCCATTGCAGAAGCTGAGCGCCTTCGCAAAGCAAAAAAAGACGGCTCTTCCATCACGTCAGGTGCCACACCTGTGATTGAAAGGAATAAGAGCAGCTGGCTCGGGTTGTAATGCGGCATCTTCTTTCATGGGTGACCTTCTTCTTTTTGTTGAGCGTGCCAAATTCTCACGCTGCTGTCTTTCATTCCCAAAGTTTTACATTAGCCAATGGCATGCAAATTGTTGTTGTGCCCAATACGCTATCGGACGCGCTTGTTCAGATGGTTTGGTATAAGGTTGGCGCAGCGGATGATCCTTCCGGTGCGTCAGGGGTTGCCCATTATCTTGAGCACATGATGTTCAAGCGTACGGAAAAACTAGAATCCGGAGAATTCTCTGCACAAATTGCTGCGCTTGGTGGGCAGAATAATGCTTTTACGGGCTATGATACAACGGCCTATCACGTGTCTGTGAGCGCCAAACATTTAGCGCTGGTTATGCAGATGGAAGCCGAGCGCATGCGCTCTCTCAATCCAGCTGTGGCTGAGGCTGTTACGGAACGCAACGTGGTTCTTAGCGAGAGACAGGAGCGCACCGAAAACAATCCTATTGGTCTTTTTTATGAAAAATTGCGCACAACCTTTTTTGCTGAACATCCTTATGGGCGCCCCGTCATTGGATGGCGAAAGGAAATTGAAAAACTTGATCTTGAAAATTTGAAGGTTTTTTATAATCAGTTTTATGCGCCTTCCAACGCGGTTCTTGTCGTAAGCGGAAATGTAAATGTTGCGGATGTTTTACGTCTTGCGGCGGGAACTTTCGGACGCCTTGCGGCAGGAGAAAAGCGTACGTCATTAAGCTTGCCGCCTGTTATGAAGTTGCCAGCAAAACAGTCTATTGTTATGCGTGATGCGCGGGTTAAGCAGGCTTTTTGGACGAAACAGATTCTTGCACCGTCTTATCGCGAGGCGCCTCAAAAGGCGCTGGCAACAGGGGTTCTTTTAGAAATTCTTGCGGGCGGCGAAGTTGGCTTACTTTATCGCCATTTCGTGATGGATAAAAAAAGCGCAAGCGGCATTGATGCGCGTTTTGATTCTGATACACGTGGGCCGAGTGTTTTTTCTCTTATTGCTGTGCCAAGTTTGGATAATGACCTTGCTGTTTTGGCAAAAGATATTGAGGCTTATCTCCATAAATTGGCGCAAAAAGGTTTTTCTCAAGCTTCTGTCGATGCGGCAAAAAAGAGATTTTTAGACAGCGCTGTTTTTGCGCGTGATCGGTTGATGGCACCGGCTCAGATTTTAGGAGAGTCGTTGGCTATCGGTTTGCGCATTGAAGATGTTGAATCATGGCCCTCCCATATTCGTGCCGTGACGCCAGCTCAAATTGATGCGGCGTTACGCTCTTTGCTGGCACAAAAGCATACGGTAAGCGGCATGCTTTTGCCGGAGAAAGAAGGGGGCGCATTATGAAGTATTCATCCCTTTTTGTCATCCCTGCGAAGGCAG
>DOBW01000085.1 GCA_003504035.1 Rhodospirillaceae bacterium
GATTTTTGGGCTGAATGGTGTGGTCCTTGCCGGATGCTTGGCCCTGTTATTGAGGAATTAGCTGGCGAAATGGTAGGTAAGGTTAAAATCGTCAAGGCCAATGTTGATAATAGCCCCGAAAGTGCCGGAAAGTTCGGAATTCGCAGCATTCCGACCCTTATTCTCTTTAAGGATGGCCAGCCCGTTGAAACCAAGGTTGGCGGTATGCCTAAGCAGGCACTTGAAGTGTGGCTTAAGGAACAAATTTCCTAAGAACATAAGGTTAACGGCGGTTCTTGACCCTTGCTTTCATGGCAGGGATTCGCTACAAACGCCGCCTGATAGCACGCGCCGTGCCCTAGACATGCCGGCCTGCTTCTCGTTGTAACGATAAAATAAAGGAAAATAAAATGTCTAAGATGAAAACCCACAGCGGGTCCAAAAAGCGTTTCCGCGTGACAGGATCCGGTAAGGTCAAATGCGGCGCAGCTTTTTTGCGTCACGGTCTACGTAAACGTTCCCAAAAAATGAAGCGCACAGCGCGCAAAGGCTTGATTCTTTTCAAGGCTGATGGGGAAAAAATTATTCAACACTTTTTACGTCATAAATAAGGGGGCAATGTCATGGCACGTGTAAAACGGGGCAAGACGGCCCACGCTCGTCACAAAAAGGTTATTTCTCTTGCAAAAGGATATCGCGGTCGCGCCAAGAATTGCTTCCGTGTTGCCATTGAGCATGTTGAAAAGGCACTTCGTTATTCTTATCGGGATCGCAAGGCTAAAAAGCGCGAAATGCGTGCGCTTTGGATTGTGCGCATCAATGCAGCTGTTCGGGAGCAAGGCTTGACTTATGCTCGATTTATGAACGGGCTTAAACGCCTGAACATTGAGCTGGACCGCAAGCAGCTTTCTGAACTCGCCGTTACAGAGCCCGCTGCCTTTAAGTCTCTTGTCGATCAGGCAAAGGCGGAACTTAAGAAAAAGGCTGCTTAAACCGCCTTTTTAAAAAATATATGTCAGATAACTGACTTTCTTGCGGGAATCCGATAACATGCGGGTTCCCGCTTTTTATTTTAAGGAACGGACGGACTTATGTCTCAAGATCAAGAACTTCAAAAACTAAAAACCGATATGCTCGGTGCCATTGAAAGTGCGCCAGATAGCGCTGCTTTGGAAAGCCTGCGCACGCAAGCTTTGGGCAAGAAGGGCAAATTGACTGAGATGATGAAAAGTCTTGGCAAAATGGAGGCTCAAGCGCGTAAAGAAATGGGCGCTCGGCTCAATGAGATAAAAACGGTTTTAGCCAAAGCCATTGAAGCGCGGGGCAGGGTTCTTGGTGCGGCGGCGTTGAATGAAAAACTTTTGCATGAACATATTGATGTGACGCTTTCTGTTCGCCCACAAGATCAAGGGCGCATTCACCCTATTACGCAAACAACAGATGAAATTGTTACAATCTTTGCTTCTATGGGCTTCAAAGTTGCCAAGGGGCCAGAGATTGAAACGGACTGGAATAATTTTACAGCGCTGAACTTGCCGCCAGATCATCCAGCGCGGCAGATGCAAGATACATTCTATATGCCGCAAAAAGGGGACGAGCCAACTGTTCTTCGTACGCATACATCACCTGTACAAATTCGCACGATGATGAATCAAAAACCGCCCATTCGGATTATTGCGCCGGGGCGGACCTATCGTTGTGATTATGACATGACGCACACGCCTATGTTTCATCAGTTCGAAGGTTTGGTGATTGATGAAAAAACAAACATGGGACATCTGAAAGGTTGTCTGCTTGATTTTATGCGTGCCTTTTTTGGTATTGATGATTTGCCGCTTCGTTTTAGGCCTTCTTATTTTCCGTTTACAGAGCCAAGTGCAGAAGTAGACATTGGATGTTCACGCAAGGATGGCAAATTGACACTGGGTAATCATGGCAATTGGCTCGAGGTTGCAGGATGCGGCATGGTCAATGCCAAGGTGCTTAAAAATTGTGGCATTGATCCCGATAAATATCAGGGTTTTGCTTTTGGTACAGGCATTGAGCGGTTGGCGATGTTGAAATACGGCATTCCCGATCTTCGCACCTTTTTTGAAGCAGATATGCGTTGGCTCAAACATTATGGCTTTGTGCCTCTCGATATTCCTAATCCAGCCCTAACAGCCGCAGATTAAAACAAACAGGTAGATAAAAAATGAAGTTCACACTTTCTTGGCTTAAAGATCATCTTGAAACGGACGCGACGCTTGATGTGATTTGTGAAAAACTCACGGCGATAGGTCTTGAGATTGAAAGCATAGAAGACCCTAATGTGGCGCTTGCGCCTTTTACTGTGGCTCAGATAGTCACGGCTGATAAGCACCCGCAGGCCGATAGGCTAAAGCTTTGCACCGTTGATACGGGAAAAGAAAAGCTTCAAATTGTTTGTGGTGCGCCCAATGCATGTGCTGGACTGAAGGTGGTTTTGGCGCAGGTTGGTGATGTTATTCCTTCGACAGAAACAGTCCTAACGCGAAGCAAAATACGCGGTGTTGAATCTATGGGCATGATGTGTTCGGCGGCTGAGTTGAAATTGAGTGATGAATCCGATGGCATTATTGAGCTTGCTGAGGATTTAAAGGTTGGTGCGCGGTATATTGATTGTACCGATTGTGCGGATCCTGTGATTGAAATTAATTTGACGCCCAACCGTGCCGATTGTGCGGGCGTGCATGGTATCGCACGTGATCTGGCGGCAGCGGGACTTGGAACGCTCAAAGAGATTTCATTCAAGGATGTTGTGGGAACAGAAAAAAGTGACATAGGTGTAACGCTTGATTTCCCTGAGGATCAAAAACATTTTTGTCCGCACTTCGTTGGACGCATGATTCGCCATATTAAAAATGGCCCTTCGCCAGTGTGGCTTCAGCAAAGATTGCGCGCTATTGGGCTGCGACCTATTTCAGCGCTTGTCGATATCACAAATTATCTGACGTATGATTGTGGGCGGCCTTTGCATGTTTTTGATGTGCGCTGCATCAAGGGCGGGCTTTGGGTCAAGCCTGCCAAAGGCGGCGAGAAATTTGAAGCCCTGAATGATAAAACCTATACGCTTGAAGCGAGCATGACCGCCATTGGTGATGAGGATGGGCTTTTGTCCTTGGCCGGTGTGATGGGCGGTATTTCTTCGGGCTGCGAAGAAGACACAACAGATGTTTTTATTGAGTCCGCTTATTTTGACCCTGTACGGACGGCACAAACGGGCCGAACCCTCGGCATTGTTTCTGATGCGCGTTATCGTTTTGAACGCGGCGTGGACCCCGCACTTACCGCTGCGGGCGCTGATCTGGCGATGCAAATGATTCTCGACTTTTGCGCGACACCTGAAACGATTGTGAGTGAGAGGCTGGAGGTTGGTCAAGCACCCCATGTGGGCCAAACAGTAAGCTATTGTTCCGATAAATGTGCTTCTTTTATCGGCGTTGATGTTGCTGCTTCGGACCAAGAAAAAATCTTGCAGGATCTTGGCTTTGTGGTTGAGAAAAACGGTAAGGATTGGAAAGTTATAGCGCCAAGCTGGCGCGGTGACATTGAAGGGGCTGCGGATATTACCGAAGAAGTGATCCGCATAAAAGGCTTTGAGCATATTCCTACGACCTCGATGCCGCGCGAAGAAGTTATCACAAAAGGCGCGCTTGATCTGCTTGAGGTGCGTGAGAGCCAAGCTAAAAGAGCATTCGCCTCCCGTGGTCTTTTGGAGGCTGTAACATGGTCGTTTATGTCCTCAAAAATTGCGATGCAATTTGGTGAGGTTAAGGATGAACTGAAACCTGTCAATCCTATCAGCGCAGATTTGGATGTGATGCGCCCCGCGATTGTTGGCAATCTTGTGCAGGCTGCGCAGCGTAACGTAGATCGTGGGTACGGGGATGTGGGTCTGTTTGAAGTGGGCTCTATCTTTCAGGATCAAACACCTGAGGGCCAGATTTTGGTGGGCACATCTTTGCGTGCAGGCATGATGCCGCGCCATTGGGCTTCAATCCCACGGCCCGTTGATGCGTTTGACGCGAAGGCCGATGCGCTAAATGCGCTTCAGGCAGCGGGTGCGCCGGTGGCTTCGGTGCAGGTCGTGCAAGAAGCTCCTGCTTGGTATCATCCGGGACGCTCGGGAAGTTTGCGTCTTGGGCCTACATTGCTTGGTACATTTGGCGAGCTTCACCCCGCTGTTTTGGCAAGCTGTGATGCGCAAGGCCCGATGGTGGCATGCGAGATTTATTTGGAAAATATTCCAACGCCACGCAACAAGGCGGGAACAAACAGGCCGCTTTTGAAGTTGGAGCCTTTGCAACCTGTCTGGCGTGACTTTGCCTTTTTGCTGGATGAAGAGGTTTTGGCTGACAAATTAATCAAGGCCATTAAAAGCGCGGATAAAACACTGATCCGTGATGTCGTGATTTTTGATCTTTATAAAGGTAAGGGCGTGGAGAAAGGCCAGAAATCTCTGGCCGTTTCGGTTATGCTCCAGCCCAAAGACAAAGCCTTTACCGAAGCCGAGTTGGAAGCTTTTTCGACAAAAGTTGTGGCTTGCGTCAACAAGGCTACTGGTGGAAATTTAAGAGCATAAAGTTGTTCAATAAAAAAAACTGCCTTGTTTTATCGCGAGGCGGCTTTTTTGTAGGCGTTTTGATTAGCTGTTACAGCCCATTGCAGAACGCGGTGAAAACTTTCTTCCTTTTTTTCCGTTATTTCTTCTGGGTCTAGAAGTTTGTTGATTAAATTGTATCAGCGTTTCCTCTCCTTGGAATCCTTGCCGAATGTGCTTTTCTTCGGGCACGTTTTTGGGATCAAAAATGAACGCTTTGTCGGGTCTGCCGTTAAATTCGAAGACAGCCTTTATGTTGCTCCCTTTTACATATCCGCAGTCTTTAAATCTGGCATTACATTCAATTGCTGCGATTATAAAGGTGGAGGCTAGCATGCTATTAGCCTTCCTTATCAAATGAGGAGGAACGACTTTCTTTTTCACGCGAAGGGGAATGACATTGTTTTTCTTGTTCATAATTTTCTCCATTAGAAATACGAAATTACGTTTAGAATAATTCCAATTTATTCAAAATAAAAAGATGATTTGTTTTGAAAACTCTCTTTTTTGTTAACTTTAATTGTAGGCAAACTCACAAAAGTTATTCGCTTTTAGATCACAGCTTCTAGGCTTCGGTGCTATGCCGTATAATTTTTCAAATTGTTCAGTAAAGGCTCTTTGTTCTTTAGTGGCGTTCGGCCTTTTGCCTTTCATGAGCTTTTTAAGATTAATCTCAAAACCTTTGCTATCTTCAGAGAAAATACGTGCTTTCTTTGGCACGAAGACAAAGGAGTGCATAGGGTTTTTAAGGTAAGCTTCACTTTGCACAAGACGAAAGCCTAGATTTTTGGCGGCTTGTCGTGCAAGACAACGTGTTTTATTTAGGCGCACATCCTTATCATGTTTTCTATTTTTACGCATAGCCATAATATTCTCCTTTTAAAAATCTCTTGAGGTCGAGTGTATCAGAAATTAATGAAAGTAAATACGATATTAACCATAAATGCTTCTATTTTCCTATTTGGCGCAAGGCTTCGCCTAATACTATAGATGCGCTGAGTGCCACATTAAGCGAGCGTATCTGCGGGTTCATGGGTATAATGAGCCGTGCATCGGCGCGGTTGTGGATATTGTCAGGAACACCCGCGCTTTCACGTCCCACCATAATCAGATCATCAGGCTGAAAGGTAAAAGAGGTATAGGGCGAGGCTCCCTTGGTTGTCAGCAGCACAAGTCTGCGCGATCCTGTCTGTTCTTCAAAATGTTGCCAGCTTACGTGTCGTTCGTAAGAGAGATGGTCGATATAATCCATCGCAACACGCCGGAGCTTTTTATCATCCCAGACAAAGCCGCACGGCTCGATAATATCAAGCGGCACGCCAAGGCACGCACAAAGGCGCATCATCGAGCCTGTATTGGCGGGGATGTCGGGTTGGTAGAGGGCGAGGCGTAAGGACATGATGGGTAGAAAAATAAATTGAAAAGGATATAGTTCTCTAGCATCTTATCCTTTTTTCAAAGGGCAATAAATGAAGATTCTTGCTTTTCTTTCTCGCGCCAAAATAAAGGCGTTGGCACCTGCCTTTTTGCTGGGCGTTTATATGTTTGCGGTGACGCTGGGGCTTGTTAATGGGGGTGTTTGGGCAACGCTTGGGATTGCGGGTGCGCTTTTGCTGGCTTTGATGTTGTGGGCAGCGGATAAAAAGTTTCCATGGCCGGATCAAAAAACAGCTCTTTTGACACTTCTTTTTCTCGGCCTTTCTGTTGTGCTTGCTTTTTTCTCACCTTTTCAGGAGAAAGCGCTTTCCACAACGTTTAAAATGGCCTCCATTTTTTTGCCTCTCCTTTTGTTGTCAAGTCCAAGGCTTCTTGCTTTGGGGCAATGCCTGCGCACAGAGGCCGTTGATCTTGCCGAGCTTTTGACTTTTGGTTTTGTTTTTCTAAGTCTGGCGCTTGTTATGTTTAGCTTTCTCGTTGGTTTTGAAAGTCCGCAGATCACAAAACTCAATCGTGGTTTTTCTTATGGCCTTCTTTTGGCCCCGCCTCTCCTTGCTTGGGCAATGCAGCATTCCAAAGAGCAAGGCTATGCTTTGCTCGCGGCGCTTGTTCTGGCTACGCTTTTAACTCATTCACGGGTAGCGCAGGCGGGGGTTATTGTTGCTTTGGGTGTTTTTGTGGTGGCCAGATTTTGGCCTGTCCTAGTGACGTGGCTTCTTGGTTTTGGGATGATATTGTCTCTTTTATGGCCATTTGCGGCGCGATGGTCGTTTCTCCATACCCACGATTTTGTCACGAGCAAGTTGCCTGCAAGTTGGGGTGCGCGCATGGAAATCTGGGACTATATGGCCTATCGCATTGCCGAAAAGCCCATTCTTGGTTGGGGGCTGGGGACCAGTGACCAATTGGTCTGGGATAAACCACATGGGGATTTTTATCATTATCTCATTATTCCTGCGGCTCATCCCCATAATGCCGTGATTCAACTTTGGGCAGAAATGGGACTTATCGGGCTTGCTTTTGGCGCCTTGGCCTGTTTTTGGTTGCTGCGGTCTGCCTCAAAGCTGGAAGAGTCTTTCCGGCCCTTTGCTTTGGCGGCACTGGCTGGGGGGTGTGTGCTGCTTTTGGCGGCGTATAATCTTTGGACGGATTCGCTCTGGGCCGCTTTTGCCTTAACCGTTTATCTTTTTGCTAGTCTAGGAAAAATTAAACCTTCTTTAAGCGCAAAGCTTCAGGATGAGGGACAATGAATAGGACACTTCTTTTTTTGCTTGTTGTTATGCTTGTTGGGGCGCTACCGGCGCGTGCTGGAGAGATGCCCTCTCTTGACGATTTAGCAAAATGGGAAGGAAAATACCCAAACGCTGTTTTGTCCAATCACGGTTTTTGGGATGATACGCGTGTTTTGGACGTGATGAAGCAAAATATTCCTGCTGCGCTGCGAGAGATTATCATTCAAGGTTGGGGTATGAAGGATGAGCTTATAGAAATGCCGATTGAGCGCCAAGGCGATGTTTTGCTGGTTTCGGTGTGCAAACCACATGATTGTTTAAGCCATGCGGCGCGGCTGTATTTTAATCTAAAGCGCAAAACAGTGCAGATATGTTGGACAGAGGAAACCGAAAAGACAGGAAAACAGCTAGATATTTGGATTGATCGTGATGTAAAGCGCTTGGAAAAAGGCGCTTGTTGGGATAAAAGCGGATTTGACGGACTTGCGGCTTATGGCGATACGGCTTATTGATAGTGCCAAGCTTGTCAAAGCAAAACAGATTAAGACACCGGAATCAGGAGGATAACATGAAGAACAGAAAAATCCGTGCCACAGGAATTAATAGTGTTGTGCTGGTTTTGATGTTGCTTTTCATCTCCTGTGTTGGGACGGATGGCTCTGTACAAAAAGCTTGGGCGGGCGGAGAGGTTGATCTTGGCGAAGAAGATGTTGAGATTCAGGAATGCGTTAAGGTGATGCTGGAAACTAAGGTGGCCTATATAAGGGATAAGACACACGGTGCTGCAGACGATTTTAATTCTGGCACGATGCAAGCAAGTGAGCAAAAAAAAGTTTTAGGTGATATCGGTGATAGATATTGTTTTGAGCTGTATGAAACCGTCTTTTCTATGCTTGTCTCCTTGACCGATATATATGGTATCGTGACCGCGCTTGTTAAAGTAATTCTTGAAGCAATGCTCTCATTTGTATGTGACTTCGTCGTTAGCGTAATCAACAATGTTCTTAATTCAATTTGCTTGCCTCTTCCCAGTATTAGCATTCCGGGTTTTGGGTTAGATGGATGGGATACAAAATATTGTAATGGGCTTTCTGCTGGTGACTTTATGGGGGCAAGACGGCGTCCTGTTTTTGTTCCTTTCACACCAGATCTTCCTACATCGAGAGAATTGTTGCGGCAGGTTCCTGTTATCCGTGAGTTTGAATAGGCTAAAGGCTACTGGACGCAAGGAGAGCTAAAAACATGAAAAAAACATCTGGATTATTCTCCCGTATCAAATGGTTCGTGGCGATAATTATGCTGGTTTTCTCGCTTTCTTTGGCGACCCCCCAACCTGCGCGGGCTGATGGGGCAACATGTGCTTGTGTTGTTCCTGCTATTGCTGCATTGGCGGGGCTTACTAGCTCCGGTCTTGCCGCTGTAGTGGCTGCAATAGAAGCTCTACAGGCTTATATTACATTACAGCTGATGCCACATATTGCGAAACAGGGCGCGGCCATCGTGACGGCAATAAATGTACTGGGGAAGGAAAATACGGATATAGCCAATGCTCGAAATGATGCGCTGTATGCCACAACTATGGGTCAGACAAAAACGTTGCTCCTTGGCGATGATATCGTGGATCAAACGGCTACTTATATCCTCATATGTAAAAATATTCGTACAAAAGAAGCGGCGGAGAGAGCGCGCGTTGCCGCCAGTACTAGCAGTGATCGCATGAACGCCGGAGCGCAAATTCATTCCAAAGGTGCTGGTGCGGGGGGGACTGGTGTAGGGCCTAGCGCTGTTGCTGAGCGCATAGGAAATCGGTGCGGCAAAGATACAAATGGAGGTGGTGGGTTTATCAATCCAGCCTCTTTGCCAGTAGGAATGGAAGATTGTGCGCCGAAAAACACAACAGGGGATGCGGACGAAACAAAAGAACGTATTAATGCGGATATAAAAGCGAGCACTTTACGGGC
>DOBW01000183.1:0-2546 GCA_003504035.1 Rhodospirillaceae bacterium
CTGGAACGTGGGTTGAGGCGTGGTAGGAATCAAGCATGGATAAACAACACTTCCAAAAGAGATGTTCAGCACTATACCCTGAAGACGTCTTGGGATAAAAGGGTGTTCATGAAAGCTGATAAAAAAGAAACACTTTATTTGATTGACGGCTCTGGATACATTTTTAGAGCTTTTCATGCCTTGCCGCCCATGACGCGGCGTGATGGCACGCCCGTTAATGCCGTTTATGGCTTTTGTAACATGTTGCAAAAATTACTGGGCGAACTTCAAGCGCAGCGTATAGCTGTTATTTTTGATGCTGCACGTAAGACTTTTCGTAACGATATTTATCCCGATTATAAAGCTCACCGTCCGCCGCCACCGGAAGAGCTGATCCCACAATTTCCTCTTATTCGTGATGCCACCCGCGCTTTTGGTGTGCCTGCGTTGGAGGTGCCAAATTATGAGGCTGATGATGTCATTGCCGCTTATGCGCGTCTTGGGGTTGAGGCAGGCTGGCAGGTTCGTGTGGTTTCGGCGGACAAAGATTTGATGCAGCTTGTCAGCGATCAGGTTGAGCTTTTTGATCCGATGAAGGCAAAAATTATGGGGATCGCCGAGGTTGAAGCCAAGTTCGGTGTTTTGCCTGAAAAGGTTGTGGATGTGCAGGCGTTGGCAGGCGATAGCGCTGATAATGTTCCGGGCGTCCCAGGGATTGGGGTAAAAACAGCAGCGCAATTAATTCTTGAATATGGTTCGCTGGAAGATCTTTTGGCGAGGGCCTCAGAGATTAAGCAACCCAAGCGCCGTCAAAATCTTATCGACCATGCGGATTTGGCGCGTCTTTCAAAAAAACTAGTTTTTTTGGATGATCATGCACCCATTCCGATGCCTCTTGAGGAAATTTTTGCCGAAGAAGATCACCAAGAAAGTCTCGCAACTTTTCTTGCAGGGCAGGGCTTTAAGTCACTTTTGTCGCGTATGGGGATGAAGATGGAAACAAAGGATGCAGAAAGCATTTCTGTTTCCCCCAAAACAGAAGTTTCCAAAAATTATGAATTGATCCAAGATGTTGAAGCGCTGCGCCGCTGGATCAAGGAGGCGCGGGATCAAGGTTATGTAGCGCTTGATACAGAAACAACGTCACTTTTGCCGTCTCATACGAAACTCGTTGGTGTTTCTTTGGCCGTCTCTGCTGGGCGGGCTTGTTATATCCCGTTGGGGCATGTTGATCCCGATGCAGCTGTGCAAGAAGGCGGTCTTGCTTTTGAGCCGGTCAAAGCGCCGAAGCAAATAAAGCCAAGCGTTTTTGCCGATGAGATTCGCGCTCTTTTGCGCGATCCTTCCGTGATAAAAATTGCGCATAATTTGAAATTTGATGCGCAGGTTTTGGCCAGTGTTGGCGTTGGCGTTGGTCTTGAGATCACGCCCTATGATGACACAATGCTTCTTTCTTATGTGCTTTCGGCGGGCCTCCATGGGTACGGCCTTGACGAGCTGGCCTTGCGTTATTTTGAGCATAAAATGGTTTCTTTCGATGAGGTTGCCGGTAAAGGCAAAAACAGAATAACCTTTGATTATGTGCCGCTTGATAAAGCTTGTGATTATGCAGCTGAGGATGCTGACTATACCTTGCGTTTGTGGCTGGAGCTTAAACCGCTTTTGGCGCAAAAAAATCTTAGCCGCGTTTATGAAAGAATAGAACGTCCGCTTGTTCCCGTGATTGCGGCGATGGAAACAGTGGGCATTAAACTTGATCCCGTTCTTTTAAAAAAACAGGGAAATCTTATCGCCACGCGCTTGCAGAAACTGGAAGAAGAAGTTCATAGCTTGGCAGGTCGCAGCTTTAATTTGGCCTCTCCCAAACAGCTTGGCGAGATTTTGTTTAATGAGATGGGTTTGTCGGGCGGTAAAAAGGGCAAGACCGGCGCTTATTCGACAAGTGTTAGCGTGCTGGAGCCTTTGGCTGAGCAGGGCCACGAAATTGTGTCCAAGCTTTTGGATTGGCGCGGTTTAGCGAAGCTTAAAAGCACCTATATTGATGCACTGCCTGAACAAATTAACGCAGAGAGCGGCCGTATTCATACGTCTTTTTCGATGGTTGGTGCGGCGACAGGCAGGCTTTCTTCTACGGATCCCAATTTGCAAAACATTCCTATTCGTACTGAAGAGGGCCGCGCGATCCGCCGCGCTTTTATTGCCGAGGAAGGGCATTTGCTTTTGTCGGTGGATTATTCCCAGATTGAAATGCGGCTTGCGGCGGCTATGGCGGGTATTGAAGCTTTGATCCAAGCTTTTCACGATGGTGGCGATATCCATGCTATAACAGCGAGCGAAGTTTTCGGTATTCCTTTGGCCGAGATGACGCCTGAGAAACGCCGTCAGGCCAAGGCCATTAATTTTGGTATTATCTATGGCATTAGCGGTTTTGGTTTAGCCAAACAAATTGGAACAGGGCCGAGTGAAGCAGGGCAATATATCAAAGACTATTTAGAAAAATTCCATGAATTGCGTGACTGGATGGAAGATACCAAAGAATTTGCACGTGAACACGGCTATGTTGAAAC
>DOBW01000183.1:2677-3046 GCA_003504035.1 Rhodospirillaceae bacterium
GGGCTTAGCGCCAAATTGCTTTTACAAGTTCATGATGAATTGATTTTTGAAGTGCCAAAAGCTGAGCTAGAGCCGAGCATAAAATTGGTCAAAAAAACCATGGAAGACGCGCCAAACCCCGTTCTATCTTTGCGGATTCCCTTGATTGCCGAGGCGGGATATGCTCAGAATTGGGCTGAAGCCCACTAAAGCACGATGTCAATTGGATTAGGTTGGTCTGCAAATCAAGTGTTTCTACGCTTCCGGTGCTCACGTACCCAAAAGTACGCTGCGCTCCGGTTCTCGAAACTCTCAATTTTCGACTCAACCTAACGCAATTGCCACAGCACTTTACGGCACTATGTCAATTGGATTAGGTTGGTCTGCAAA
>DOBW01000025.1:0-838 GCA_003504035.1 Rhodospirillaceae bacterium
AAGGAAAGATTGTTGCCGTTCTTGGCGTTTCTTTCAAACCCAACACGGATGATATGCGCGATTCTGTTGCTTTGGATGTTATTCCTGCGCTGCAAGAAGCTGGTGCGATTGTTCAAGCCTTTGATCCTGTTGCGATGGAAGAGGCGGCGAAGCTTCTCCCCAATGTTAATTGGATGAAAGAAACTTATGAAACGCTACAAGATGCAAGCGTTGCTGTTATATTGACAGAATGGAACGAGTTCCGCGCTCTGGATTTTGAACAAGTTAAGCAAGTTATGAAAGAGCCTGTTCTCGTTGATTTACGCAATGTTTATAAGCCTGAAGAGATGAAAAAAACTGGCTTTGCGTATAGCTCAATTGGCAGATCAAAATCTGTAGTGTAGGTGATTGCTCAGTTTGTTTCTATCTTTCGATATGTATTGTTTGGTAATGCTGTAAAACCTGATAGGTAATTTTTTTATTAGTATATTGCCGAGAAAATAAAGATATAGTTCTACCTTTAGTCTGACATTCTTTTGGTTTATAGGCTTTATCCCATGAAAACACTTTTTGCTCTTTTGCTTCTTCTTTTGGTCCCCCCCGCTTATGCATCGGCGGATCCTGTCGTGGGCTATTGGGAGACAGAGGATCACGATGCCGTGATCGAGTTTTTGCCGTGTGAGGATTCCTTTTGCGGGCGCTTTGTTTGGCTCAAAGAAGATAGCGCTGAAAATCCTTCGCTTGATGATCTCAACACAAACGTGGACAAACGTGGACGGCCTCTATGTGGTTTGACTTTTCTCGGTGGCTTCGAAAAAGAAGACGAGGGCGTTTATAAAAGCGGATGGATTTACTCGCC
>DOBW01000025.1:858-5409 GCA_003504035.1 Rhodospirillaceae bacterium
CTTGTATTGCGCGGCTATTTTCTTTTCCCTTTCCTTGGGGGTGAGCAAACGTGGAAACGTGTTCTAAGCCCTTCTTTTTGCTGGAAAATACGTGATGCAAAGAGGTGAGGTACATAGCCTCGTATGTAATTTAAAATCTTTCTAAAACATAATTATGTGTGGTCTCTATAAAGAGCTGCTTAAGCGAAATGCTGTATAATACACGCATAGGTTGTTTTTATAAAAGAGTTTGTCATGCGCTATGTTCTTCATTTTGGCCCTGAGGTCCTTCATATTGACATGGAAGGTATCTTTACTTTTGCCGATTCACGGGACTTTCACCATATGATGTCGGCTTTGACCACAAAAGAAGGACGCGGCGAAATTAGATTAAATGTTCATCGACTTGAGAGCGTTGATTGCACTGCGCTTAGCCTTTTGATGCAGGCGCATGATTTTGCCAAGAGAGTTCATCGTGTTCTTGTTTTTGTCGAGCCTAAAGGCCAAGTTCTGGATGCTCTGACGCGTGCCGCTGCTTATAACGGTTTGCGCATCGCGGCTTAAAATTTACAAGAAAACGATCTTCCTCACCCAACTTCTGCACATCACCCTGTAAGGTGTTGGAATGAATCTAGTTTTTCGGATTCAGTAAAGTTTTTTCCTCCTTTTTAGGGGCTAACGCTCTGATTTTCTTTGCCGAATAGCTTTTTCTGGCTTGCGCGAATCAAACGAAAGGTTTGTACTACACGCGTCGGTTCTTTTCATGCTGCACCAGTAGGATCGCTCTTAGGGGAATCATATGCCACAGAAGAATTTTCAAGGAGGCAAGAATGATCAATTTATCGATGGCTGAACCGGATAATATGCTCAGACCGCGTATTACGGTTGTTGGCGTCGGTGGTGGTGGATGTAACGCCATCAACAACATGATCAGCTCTAATCTGGAAGGGTGCGATTTTGTTGCAGCCAATACGGACGCGCAGGCTCTGGCTTTGTCCTTGGCGGCGCGCAAGATTCAGCTTGGCACAAATCTCTCACGAGGTTTGGGCGCAGGCTCTAAGCCTGAGGTTGGTTGTGCGGCGGCTGAAGAGACGATGGCCGATATCATGTCTGTTCTTGAAGGCTCCGATATGCTTTTTGTCACGGCTGGCATGGGCGGTGGCACGGGAACCGGTGCAGCACCTGTTATCGCGCGTGCAGCGCGTGAAATTGGTATTCTTACAGTTGGTGTTGTGACAAAGCCTTTCCATTTTGAAGGCACTCACCGTATGCGCCAAGCCGAGTCTGGTATCGCCGAGCTTCAAAAATATGTCGATACACTGATTGTTATTCCAAACCAGAATCTTTTCCGTATTGCGAATGAGCGCACAACTTTTGCTGAAGCCTTCCGTTTGGCTGATGAAGTTTTGCACTCGGGCGTGCGCGGTATTACAGATCTGATGGTTATGCCTGGCTTTATGAATCTTGACTTTGCCGATGTGAAAACGGTGATGGGTGAGATGGGCAAAGCCATGATGGGAACAGGTGAAGCCGAGGGCGATAATCGCGCTATTTGTGCGGCTGAAGCGGCTATCTCTAACCCGCTTTTGGATGATATTTCGATGAAGGGCGCGCGCGGCGTTTTGATTAATATCACGGGCGGTCTTGATATGACGCTCTTTGAGGTTGATCAGGCAGCCAATCGTATCCGTGAAGAAGTTGATTCCGATGCACAGACCAAGGTTGGTTCAACACTTGGCGAAGGTCTTGACGGACGTATCCGCGTTTCGGTTATTGCCACAGGCATTGAGAATTCAGAAGAAGGCCAGAGTGGCAAGAATAAGCCGTCCACGGAACCTGTTTCTATGGGGTGCACTCCTGCCGTAGAAAAACCTGCTATTAGGGTTCTTGAAACGGCACAGAGAAAATCTTCGGTAACGTCGGCGCCGTTGAAGACAAATCCTGTGACGCCTTCGGCGAAGGCCACTTTGCAAGCACCTAAAACAGCCAATGTCTCAACGAGCTATTTTTCTATGCCAGCTTCGGCCACGCCTAAGGCTATGGGGACCAAACAGGCTTCGCCTGTGACAATGAGTGCTCAAGCAGAAAAATATGCTTCTCAGGCGCAAGACGTGGCGCCTTTTGAAGAAGAGCCCCAGATGCAGGAGCCACAAGAAGAAGAGTTTGTTGTTCAAGAGGCAACGCCGCCTTCTCGGGTTGTTCCGCAGTCCTCTAGAGCGACGGCGGTTCCTCCGGTGCGTGAGATTCAGCCTACGGTTCAGCAAGCTCAACGTCAGCGCACGGCTTCTGCTGGCGCGCGGGTTGAGCCTAAGCCTGTGGATATGCGGGTGACTCAGTTGACAACCGCTTCTCCTCAGCAGGCAGCATCCAAGCCGACAAGTTCGCGTTCGCAGTCTCTTTTCCAGCGCATTACGGGTTTTGGTTTGATCCGGCCTTCTGTGCAGGAGGAAGAGGAAGATGTGGGCGAGGAAATTGATCGTGAGGCCGAGGCAGCGGTTCAATCGAGCCTTGGTGTAGATCCTACGGATCGTCCCGTTCTTTCGGGGAGCGATGCTGATTTGCTCGATATTCCTGCTTTCTTGCGGCGTCAAAGTAACCATTGAGAATAGAAGGGGGCTGGGGATCGGCTTTCGGGGGGAAGAGGGGCAGTTATCCTCTCTTCCTTTTGAATTTTCTTGGAAAAAGCATATTTTTCCTCTAATACCCCCTTTCTATCAACCTTATAACGCTGGATTTCATTTCCCTGATGCCAACCCCCGATCCACAATCCTTTATCCGTAACTTCTCAATCATCGCTCATATTGATCATGGGAAGTCGACTCTTGCCGACCGTCTTATTCAATTATGTGGTGGTGTTGAGCTGCGCGAAATGAAAGAGCAAATGCTCGATAATATGGACATCGAGCGCGAGCGCGGCATCACCATAAAATCGCAGACTGTACGTTTGAATTACAAAGCCAAGGATGGCCAGACCTATCAGCTCAATTTGATGGATACACCGGGCCATGTTGATTTTGCTTATGAGGTCAGCCGCTCTCTCGCCGCGTGTGAAGGATCAATTCTTGTTGTGGATTCCTCGCAAGGTGTCGAAGCGCAAACCTTGGCCAATGTTTATCAAGCCATCGATAATGATCATGAGATTGTTCCTGTTCTCAACAAAGTAGATTTACCAGCAGCTGAACCTGACCGGATTAAAAAGCAGATAGAAGATGTCATTGGTTTGGATGCGTCTGATGCCGTTTTAATTTCGGCCAAAACGGGTCTTGGCATAGAAGATGTTTTAGAAGCTATTGTCACGTGTTTGCCGCCGCCAAAAGGTGACGACACCAAGCCGCTCAAAGCGCTTCTTGTTGATAGTTGGTATGATCCTTATTTGGGCGTTGTTATTCTCTTGCGCATTATGGAAGGCGTGATCCGCAAGGGTCAAAAAATTCGTTTTATGGCTACGGGCGCGGCATGTGATGTGGATCGTGTTGGTGTGTTTACTCCCAAGAAGCTGGAGCTGAAAGAACTCGGCCCAGGAGAAATCGGTTTTATTACGGCAGGCATTAAGCAGATCAGAGATACTAAAGTGGGTGACACGATCACTGATGATGCGCAGCCTACGGCCATAGCTTTAGAAGGTTTTAAGCCTTCTATTCCCGTTGTTTTTTGTGGCTTGTTTCCTGTTGATGCTGCGGATTTTGATCATCTGCGCGACTCCTTGGGGAAGCTGGAACTTAATGATGCGAGCTTTAAGTTTGAGGCTGAAAACTCAGCCGCGCTAGGCATGGGATTTCGTTGCGGTTTTCTTGGTCTCTTGCATTTGGAAATTATTCAAGAGCGTTTGGAGCGTGAGTTTAATCTCAATCTGATTACAACAGCGCCTTCGGTCATTTATCATATCTATAAAACAGATGGCGGTATGATCCAGTTGCATAATCCGGTGGATATGCCTGATCCTATGAAGATTAATCACATCGAAGAGCCATGGATTAAAGCTACTATCATGACGCCGGACGAACATCTGGGCGACATCTTAGCGCTTTGTAACGAGCGACGTGGAGAGCAGATCGAACTTACTTATGTTGGGGCGCGGGCGATGTTGGTTTATCGCTTGCCGCTTAATGAAGTTGTTTTTGATTTTTATGACCGGCTTAAATCCATTTCACGCGGTTATGCGAGCTTTGATTATGTTCTGGATGAATACCGCGAAGGCGATCTGGTTTTGATGAATATTTTAGTCAATGCCGAGCCTGTGGATGCTCTGGCTTGTATTGTGAACCGCGCCGCATCTGAAAAGCGGGGCAGGGCTTTTTGTGAGCGGCTGAAGGGGCTTATTCCTAAACAGCTCTTTAAAATTGCTATTCAGGCAGCCATTGGGGGCAGGATTATCGCCCGTGAGACCGTTTCGGCCATGCGTAAGGACGTTACGGCCAAATGCTATGGCGGAGATATTTCACGTAAGCGTAAGTTGCTCGATAAGCAGAAAAAGGGCAAAAAGCGCATGCGGCAGTTCGGGCAGGTTGAAATTCCCCAATCCGCCTTTATTGCGGCGCTCAAAATGGATGATAAATAGGGGAAGGGGTAGAG
>DOBW01000172.1 GCA_003504035.1 Rhodospirillaceae bacterium
TGTCGGCATGAATGAGATGTTCATGATCTGTTATGATCCCGACATGCTTTTCAAAAAAAACAAGATCACCCCGCTTCCACACAACATCGCGCCAATGGCACGGCAAAGGATGGCCGAAAAGCTCTTGCTGCTGATCAGCATCACGCGGCGCATCAATACCGGCCATATCCAAAGCCAGTTGAACAAGCGAGGAACAATCAAGGCCAAGCGCTGTACGCCCGCCTAATAAATAAGGCACACCAAGCAATTGGCCCGCTGTAAAAACATAATCCAGTGTTTGCGCTTCATCTGTTGGGGCGACATGTTTTTTAAAAATATAACCGCCGGAAGCCAGAGGATAAAAATCCCCCTCTTCCCCATCAAGAGAAACAAAAGAACCCAGCGTCAAACGATCCTGAACAGGTGCTTTAAGGCTTGGTTCCTCATAGACAAAAGTATGAAGCACAATCACACGGTTCATCAGGGCAGCAATAGCCTCGTTAAGAGCACCTTCAGCGCGGATATAGCCAACATAACGATCATTTCGATTTTGCACCCAAGCAAAACCGTCTTTTCTTTTTTCTAAAAGATCAACAAACTCGCCATAACGGATTTCACTGACGCGAGGTGCTTTCTCGTCAGGTGCCTGCAAAAGAGGCGCTATACCGCAAACGCATTGATGTATGGAGGATTCCACATATTTTTCAGCCGTCACAAACGGCTTAAGCGCCAGATCGGCAAGATCTGTACGAAAGGCATTCACACGTGGATCAAGTTCTACTTTTTGGGACATAGGCTCAAACAAAAAATGATTTCTGCCTAAATATCAGCGCTTTAAGCGGCTGCGTCAACCCAATTAGAGGTCGTCGCATCCTCCATACCCTCAGACACGCTGGCCTGAGCTGCTTCGAGAACAAAATCAGGCACTTTATCTTCTGAAATCGAGGAAATCTCCTGTTCAGCCTTAGCCACAAGAGAAGAAAAATGATTCAGAAAATCGGTACCTTTGGGCATACGTTGCACAAGGACATTGCGGCGATCAAGATCATCGCGCTCACGCCGAATATAGCCGAGCTCCCCCAGACGATCGAGCGCACGCGACACAGCTGGCTTTGAGATATTGAGACACTCAGCGAGTCCACGCACAGTATGCGGGCCTCTGGTAAGAAAAACAGAAAAAAGCAAGGCCATCTGACGCGCTGAAAGATCAGGTGTATCACCGCGCACACCAGCAAGGAGGGTATGACGCCATAATTCTAATGATTGAAGTTGTGTGCTCACGTTTGCTGGCCTTCTTGGAGAAAGAAAAGGGAGGAATGACTCGAAAGCGGAGTTTGTGTCACAAGGCCGCGATTCGCAAGAAGGAGAATTTTATTTCTTTGTGATTCCAGCTCTTGCATTCGCAAAAAAAAGGGACTAGCCGTCACCATCTTTGAGACGCTTCAAAATACCCCTAGCCAACTCTGGCAACGTATCATCACGCGCCCCCATCACAACAATCCTGTCGCCAGAATGTGCCTGTGCAACAAGGGCTTCAGCGCAGGCATCTCGATCAGCCAGATAATGTGCTCGCCCTTCCTGAGCCGTTATAGCCTGAACCAAATCGTGGCTTGTAACGGATCTGTCAGTCGTGCCTCCAAGATAAAGAGGGTCCGCTACATAAAGCACATTTTCTGGGCCAAGATTGGCCACAAAACAGTCTGCAAGCTCGGCCTTCATGTGCCTGAGCGGCCCATAGCCATGCGGCTGGAAAAGGATCAAAACACGCCCTGCAAATCCACGCAAACAGGACAAAAGAGCCGCAATCTTATCGGGGTTATGGGCAAAATCATCAATAACAGTCACACCACCCGCCGTCCCAATGACATCAAAACGTCTGGCTATGCCCTTGAACCTTTCGAGCGCATTGACGGCCTCGGCAAAAGGCACACCCGCAGCCAGCGCCGCGCTAATAGCACCTAGCGCATTGGAAACATTGTGAGCTCCGGGTAAATTAAGCTGAAGTAACTTTTTTTCTCCTGTTGGTGCATACACCACATCAAAAAGCGCACCATTTTCATTATAAACCAAATGAAAAGCAGAAAGCGTCGCCTCCTTCCGCACCAAGCCATAAGTAAAAGCCTTAGGGAAATCACGGCACATCCGCGCCGTTTCGACATTATCAAGATTTAAAATAACTTTTTGCGCCCGCGCAGCAAAAGCAGAGAAAAGCTCCCGCAATTCCTCCATTGTTTTGTGATCCAGCGCAATGTTGTTAAGCACCGCGATTGAAGGCTCATAAAGGGCAATAGACCCATCGCTTTCATCAACCTCGGCAACAAAGCAATCTGACGATCCAACAACAGCGCTTGCAAAAGGCGTCTGATCCGTAACAAAATTTTTCATCTCGGCACCATTGATGATGCTCGGCTTTTTACCGACAGCCTCTAAAATCCAGCCAATCATAGCAGCTGTGGTTGATTTACCGCTTGTACCACCAACAGCAATCCCTGTTTCTGCAGCATTAAACATCTCGGCCAAAAGGTCGGCGCGTTTTCGGATAGGAATATCCTTTTTCAAGGCCTCTTGATAATCAGGGACATCTTCCTCCACAGCCGAAGAAACGATGAGCTGGGTTACATCCGCCGTGACGCCGCTCCCATCCTGAGGAAACAAGGAAATACCTTGCGCTTCTAGATGGGCAAAACGCTCAGGCGTGCGCCCCTGATCGCGCGCGCGATCAGAACCACGCACATCAACCCCTCTCGCCTTCATCATCAAGGCGAGTGGCATCATGCCACTCCCCCCAATAGCGCAGAAAAAAAGAGGCGATGAAGACAAACTCATTTCACTTCCTTGGTGCAAATGAGATTCACGCCGCTGGTAAGATAGCAATAGCTTACGTTACCGGAAGTTGTATCCACCCTGAAAACACCCGCATTAGCTGTCGCATTGCTATGGCGCATCAGCTCATAAGGCCCACCACCCATAGCAGAAGCCGGACGAACCAACAGAGCCGAACCAAGGCTTAAGGCGATCAAAACAGCCCCGATAAAGAACATTTGTATTGAAGAAATGGAGGAAAACATGGGAAAAACCTCTCTGTTAAAGGGAATCAGTCCTTGCTATCTTACCTCAAAAAAAGGCTGGCGTGAAAAGAGAAGGCAGATTAAATAGAAGATATCAGTGTTCGGATCTTTTTGTCCGTTCTTATTTATTCGCCTTCGTAACGGAGTCATAAAAAATGCCTTATGTTGTCACCGACGCCTGTATTCGCTGCAAATATATGGATTGTGTTGAGGTTTGCCCTGTTGATTGCTTCTATGAAGGCACCAACATGCTCGTAATAAACCCTGACGAATGTATTGATTGCGGCGTGTGTGAGCCTGAATGCCCTGCGGAAGCTATTGTCTCAGACAGCAATGAACGCGCCGAAAAATGGGTAGATATTAACCGCGATTGCTCATCGCGCTGGCCCAACATAACGCACAAGAAAACACCCCCCGCCGACGCTGACAAATGGAAAGACAAAGAAGGCAAAGGCCAATTCTTCAGCGATGAAGCTGGTGAAGGGTAGTCAATTCGCGCTTAAAGTTTAAAGAAGCCTTAAACGTCTATACTGCTTTCAAAAGTGAAAGATGGCCTATTGGGACTGTGCCTCGAACACGAGAAAGAGTAAATCATATGTACGACATTCCACTTATGGTTCACATAGTATTAGCGTTAAGTGCTTTTATTTATGTGTATTATTCGGTGAAAACAAAAACAGCTTTTATGTTTCCGACACAGCAAGCTGCGATTGATGTTATGATCAATCTTATCAAGACTGAAAATAGCGAGAATCCCAACAAATCAATCAAAATATATGATCTAGGGGCAGGCGCAGGAGGGGTGGCGCTAAAACTAGCTAAAGCTTTTCCACAAGCAACGGTGGTCGGTGTCGAGCTTGCCTGGCCAGCATGGCTGTATTCGTGTATCAGGCAAAAAATATCAAGATTAGGTAATGTTCATTTTACTCTCAGTGATTTTATGAAAGTTAACGTGGCGGATGGGGATGTTGTTATCCTCTATTTGTCTGATGCTTACATAGGACAGATGTCTGAAAAATTAGCAAAAGAAGGGAAACAAGGTAGCCTTATAATTTCAAATACATTTCCTTTATCTACACAGTGGATCCCACTTCAAGAGATTTCCGTGCAGGCCTCTGTAAGCAAAAAAATTATCGCATACCGCGTATAGACGCGAAAAGCGGCTCTACATCAAAAATAGGGGGCAAAGGAGGAAAACGGCTAAGACTCTCCCTGCAACTGGTACATAATTATGGAGCAGGTCAGAACGAACCAAAAACATTCCAATTTTTTCCAAAACCTTGGAAATCAGACTGAAAATGTAGAACTCAATAAAGCAAAACAGCCCCCCCTCACTCAAACCCAAAGAGTCTCTTGATGAAGGAAAGCGCAGAGCCACATAAAGAGCTTTTTTCTGGAACATTCTTTTGAGCTGCTTTTTTCCGCGCTTCTTCCTCCAGCTTTTTCTTCTTGGCCGCATCACGCGCTTTGCGCGTAATAGCAATGCCTTTGGCTTCCATATAGGCAACAAAAGACGGGCAAGAATCTGGCTCAGGACAATATTTATCATACGCAACCTGCCAATCTTTCTGCAAAGCGCGCTGCGCAACCCTTACATTATATCCTTCATGACAAACCATGCGATAAAGGCGGAACTCCATCCGATCTTTGTCATACCCATTAACAGGCTGCGTAAACAAAGGTGATGGCCAAAGGTTGGCTTCGGTATCAGACCCACCAATCGACAAAGGGATCAGATGGTCGATTTTGTAACGTTTAGGGTCTTTTTGAACACCATATTTTTTATAGATTTTGTCTTTAAGCTTCTTAGATGTTTTTCGTACGCTTTTGGCATACCCCGGCTGGCATATTTCTCTGACATCGAAGCTCCGCACAGCACCGGGGGTCCATGTCCTGTTCGGAACAAGACGCACTTTTTCTTCTGCCAAAGCAGACGTTGCAAAACAGCAAAAGACAAGGACAACAAGCCCTACACGGCGCGCAAAAGAGAAAACCATTTTTCACATACCTCTAAATCAAAACGAACGGCTTTGTGCCTTCCCTGTGTTACAGGGTCTTTTCCCCACGACTCTGTTTGATGCAAGACATCTAACTCCGAAGCCTCAAACACTTGCTCGGCTGTGAGATGCCTTTCGGCCAGCGCTAAACCCAAAACAAGTGAGCCAGCCGTTTCTGCAGCATGTCGCACACCCGTTAGCCAAAAATCATTACAAGCTTCCAAAGGGCGACGCAAAGCCTGATCCGTTTTTTCCCTTTTCTCGGTCGGCATAACACCACAGGTCAAACAAAAGGAGGCCCCATAACTCGCACTGCACCAATCAAGAACAGGCTGCCAAACCGCCTGTTGGCGCTCGGAAAGAGAGCCATCCCTTTCCGTACGATGACAGAGAAGTTCGCTCCGCGTAAAAGCAAGCAAACAATCAACTATTTTTTCTCTTTCTTTTGCAAGAATATCCAGCGTTGTTGCGGCAAGCTGCGTTAACGGCATTGTTGAGGGATCAATTTTATCCTCTTGAGCCTGCCACTCTGCTGCAATCGCCTGCGCAAGCTTTTGT
>DOBW01000147.1 GCA_003504035.1 Rhodospirillaceae bacterium
CTCATGCGGGAGGTCATGTTCATCTTGCAGGGCATCTGCGGCTCAATGTTTGGCAGGGCCGAGAAAGTGTCCGGCTTGTTGTTGATGATGCGGCGGTAGCTAATAGTCATTCTTAATTAAACCGACTATAGCTTTTAGGGTGAGTCTTTAAATGCGTGAAAAAATTCTTGTTATACGCCTTGGCGCGTTAGGTGATCTGGTTTTATGTATGGAAGCGTTCGCTGCTTTGCGCCGTCAACATAATGATGCTGAAATTGCACTCTTGACCACGCCGCCCTTTGAAACTTTTGCCAAGCAAATGCCATGGTTTGATAAAGTGATAATTGATCCGCGTCCTCGTTTTACGCAAATCAAAGCATGGCAAAAATTGGTGCGTGAGGTTAAAGATTTTGCGCCCACCCACGTTTATGATTTCCAAGGAAAATTGCGTCAAAGCGTTTTGTTTAATCTTTTGGGAGGTCCTCTTTTGGGGCCCAAATGGTCGGGTGCTGCAACGGGGTGTTCGCATCCTCGCTTCTGGCCGCCGCAAAAAAACATGCACTATACGACGTTTCTTGTCGCACAACTTGCCTGTGCTGGTGTGGAAGTCAACGTGACGCCAGAGCTTTCATGGCTTGATGCGCCGATTAATCATTTTAAGCTGCCTGAAAAGTTTGCGTTACTCATTGCTGGTTGCGCGCCAGCGCGGCCCTATAAAAGATGGCCTGCATTACGTTATGCGGCGTTGGCTAAAAAATTGGCAGAAAAGGGCGTTGTTTGTGCGGCGATAGGAACAAAGGCAGACGAGGAAAGTGTCGCCGAGATACGTGATCTTGTGCCGGATGTTATCAATTTTTGCGGCCAAACAACCTTGCCGCGTCTTGGTGGCTTGGCGCGAAAGGCCGAGATTGTGGTTGGTAATGATACGGGGCCAACGCATTTAGCAGCGGCTGTTGGGGCTAAAACAATTGCGCTTATGTCACATAAAGTTGACCCTTATTGGTCTGCACCCAAGGGGCCGCGTACAAAATGGCTTCAGGGAAAACCGCTTGCCAAGCTAAGTGTAGAGGATGTTTGGGACGCTTATTCCGCTCTATAATTTGGTGCTTCGGCTGTGATGGTAACATCATGGACGTGGCTTTCACGCAGACCTGCTCCCGTAATGCGAACAAAACTTGCTTTTTCTTTTAGCTCGGCAATCGTGGCGCATCCCGTATAGCCCATAGCTGCACGCAGGCCGCCTATGAGTTGATGGATGATGTTGGAGACGGGGCCTTTGTATGGAACGCGGCCCTCAATGCCTTCGGGGACAAGCTGGCTTTCATCTGATGCTTTTTGGAAATAGCGATCAGCTGACCCATCCACCATGGCTCCAATGCTTCCCATGCCGCGATAGCCTTTATAGGAACGTCCCTGATAGAGGATAACTTCTCCCGGAGCTTCATCGGTTCCAGCAAACAAAGATCCCAGCATGACTGAATCTGCACCAGAGGCAATGGCCTTGGCAATTTCGCCCGAGTACTTGATGCCGCCGTCACTGATGACGGGAATATCCTGTTTTTTACAAATGGCGGCAACGTCTGAAATAGCTGTAAGCTGAGGCATGCCAACACCTGCCACAATGCGCGTTGTGCAAATAGACCCCGGACCAATACCAACTTTAACGGCATCCGCGCCAACATCAATAAGCGCCTGAGCGGCTTCGGCTGAGGCGATGTTGCCAGCAACAATATCGGCGCTGTTGGTCATCTTGCGAATGAGTTTGACTTTTTCAATGACACCTGCGCTATGGCCATGGGCTGTATCAACAATAATAACATCAGCCTCTGCAGCACAAAGGGATTCAACGCGTTCAATCGAATCTGGCCCTGTGCCAATGGCGGCGGCAACGCGGAGACGACTTTTATTATCTTTGCTAGAGTTGGGATGCAGGCGTGCTTTTTCTATATCTTTGACGGTCATAAGTCCGATACAGCGATAGGCATCATCAACAATCAAAAGTTTTTCGATACGATGCTGATGCAAAAGACGTTTGGCTTCTTCGCGTTCAACTTTAGCGCTGACGGTTACCAGATTTTCTTTGGTCATCAACTCGGCAACGGGTTGATTCATATTGTTGGCAAAGCGCACATCACGGTTGGTTACAATGCCGACCAGTTTGCCGGAAGGCTGTTCAACAACAGGAATGCCAGATATTTTATGTTGAGCCATCAGGGCAAGCGCTGAGGAAAGCGGCTCTTCCGGAGCAATGATGACAGGGTTCATCACCATGCCTGATTCAAAGCGTTTAACTTTGCGAACTTCCTCGGCTTGCCTTGCGGGAGTCATGTTGCGGTGGATAACACCAAGCCCGCCCGCTTGAGCCAGTGCTATGGCGAGACTGCTTTCTGTAACAGTGTCCATGGCGGCTGAGACGAGAGGGATACCGAGGTCAATATGCTGAGAAAAACGTGTTACGGTGGATGCCGTTGAAGGCAAGACATCAGAAGCCGCTGGAACCAGCAGAACATCGTCAAAAGTTAAAGCTTCACGGATTTGAGCCATCTTTGCCTCGCAAGTTTGGGCTGTTTCAATGATGGCGCTCACCTATAACCGATTAAGGCGGCTAAAGACAAGCAAAAACTAGCTTTTGGTGTTATGAGGGAATTCTTAAGTGGAACGACTATAATATTTGCTAAATTATGCCATGTACACGTACTTTAATGTACGCTTACGCTGTGAGGCTCGACAAAAATATCGTCACTCCTGCGAAGGCAGGAGCCCCATTTTCTTTTTAAAACAAATGGGGTGCCAGCGGGAGCCTGTTCTCGCGAAAGTGGGGCGAGCATGGCGGGATTGTAGAGAGGCCTTAGATTCATGGAATGGACAGACGAAGGAATTTTGCTCTCATCGCAATCGCATGGTGAAACATCCTCTATTGTAACGTTGCTTACGGCCACGCATGGTCGTCATGCGGGGATGGTTGCCGGTGGACAGGGGCGCAGAAAATCTCCGCTGCTTCAGGCGGGAAATCATCTTATGGTGCGCTGGCGTGCGCGGCTTGCCGATCATCTGGGGTCTTTGACGCTGGAGATGATAACTCCCACTGTAGCCCCTTGGCTTGGTGATCCCGAGATTTTGGCACTTATCGCTAGCGCTACGTCCGTGACCGAAGCAAGCTTGCCAGAGCGCCAGCCTATGCGTGCGCTTTATGCTGGGCTTGCCGCCCTTTTTGCGCTTGAAGAAAAGGCGCTTTGGGGACCCGCTTATGTGCGGTGGGAGATGGGGCTTTTACAGACTTTGGGCTATGGGTTGGATATGTCCTGTTGTGCGCTTTCCGGCGCAAAGGAGGGCTTGGCCTATATTAGCCCACGCACAGGTCGTGCGGTTACAGAAGCTGCGGCAGAACCTTATATCGACAAGCTTTTGCCTTTACCCGGATTTATGTGCGGGGCACCCGACTGGAATGACGAAGATATCCTGAAAGGCCTTGATTTAACGGGACATTTTTTGTCTCATCACGTTTTTGCCCATCCCCAGAATAGGCGTTTGGTGCCCGTAGATGGCATGTTGCCACTTGCGCGGCAAAGAGTAGCGTCTTTTTATCAAAATCGCGTTAATTCCACGGCAGTTGTTGCGTGAATCACGATGTCATTATAAAGTTGATTCCTCGCTTTTTTAAGGAATCCTAGTTTATTATGGCTCGCACGAAAACAAAAGAACATGACGATACGCCGCTTCAGCCTATTTTAGAAACCAAGCTGTCCGAGGCTTTGTCCGAGCGTTATCTTTCCTATGCGCTGTCTACGATTATGTCACGTTCGCTGCCGGATGTGCGCGATGGCATGAAGCCTGTTCACCGGCGTTTGCTTTTTGCTATGCGTGAGCTGAAATTGGCTCCCGACTTGCCGCCTAAAAAATCGGCGCGTGTTGTGGGCGATGTGATCGGTAAATATCACCC
>DOBW01000103.1 GCA_003504035.1 Rhodospirillaceae bacterium
GCATGATCTTCTTTTGTCCGCACCGCATTGACATCATAGGGCGAGAGATATTCTGCACGTGGATTCCAATGCATATAGCCAAAATAAGGCATTTTTTCATGGGTGAAGGCAATGCGAATACGTTTTGCCTTTTTAATCTCATCAATGATATTTTGATCTGAAAGCAGCCAGTCATACGGCAGTTTTTTGGCATAAACAAGATCGGGCAGCGCACGAAAGCCGCTATACATAACGAGATTGTGCGCAATAATAAGATTGGTTATCACAACAAAAGCAACAACAGCCCAGCGCAATTCACGATAAAAATTTTGTTTGATCTTGCCAAAGACCATCACAGCTGCAGGCGCCGCGCAAACAAGATAGAAGGTGAAATAAGTCGCCGTCCCTTCCATATAAAGGGTTGAAAAAGACCATACAAGAAGCCAAAGAAAAGGCGTCATAGCTAAAACAAAGAAAACGCAGCGCAGCGGCGTTTTCTGACGAAGGGTAAGGACAGCTTGCCATGGCCAAAACAACCAAACAAAAGCAGACCAAAGACTAAACTCGACAAAGCGCATCGACACCGGCAAAACAACGCCGACAAAGCGATAGTTTATATGAAAAAAGGAGGGGTCGTTGTTAATAAGGGGCTTAATCAACGGATTAAAAATCTCGTTTAGTCCATTGTTGAAATTCTGACGCACCCCAGCATCCGGCCAAAAATTCAAATCCCCGATAGGAGAAAAAATCATCTGGGAAAAATAGATAAGCAGATTTTGCAACCCTATTTGAAGGTTAGCGGAAAGATTGAAAACATGTTCCTTAAAATCATCCAGAAAATAAACGCGCCCGACAGAAAGATAATTATAAACCAAAAAGGGAACGAAAATCACCGCCATCATAAACAATGTCAAAAACCATGTTTGCCAACCAATGGTGCGCGCCAAACGCATAACTAAGGTGCGGTCCTTATAAAGCTGAAAAAGCCCTATTATCAACAAAAGGCCGATTATGGGGAAAAGAAAAACAATGTGGAGCTTGGTGCTGGCACTCAACGCAACTGCAATGCCCATTAAAAGAAAATACAAGCAGCGTCCGCTTATCAGCCAACGCCATCCCATATACAAACCACAAAGCAAAACTGAAGCCGCAAGAATTTCATCATTCGTTGAGGTCGCTTGAGCCAAGATGCTGGGCGTTAAACCAACAAACCACGCACAAAACAAAGCAAGAAGCCTGTCGCCGCCAAGATCCCGCGCAAAACGATAAGCGGCATAAATAACGACCGTCCAAGAAATCAGAGAAGGAAAACTATAAAACGTAGCAGGCAAAGAATAGAGGACCAAGGGCACATAAAGAGCCACCCCGCTCAACGGATAATAAACAAGCCTTTTGTCAACTGCTTCGAAAGGATGCAAAAAGCTTCCCTGAGAAATGTACCAAACAACACGTGGCAGACGATAAATAATTGAATCGGCGTTGTCCGGATAAACGCCCATCGCCAAAACAAAAGAAATAAGCGCGAAAAGAGCAAGTGTTCCCCCAAGAAACAAAAACAAAAAGCGACGCAAGCGCGGAGTTTGGGGGCTATCAAAAACAAGCTGGGGAGCTTTCACAAGCGCTGGTGCGGCAGGAACTTTCTGGGAGAGACGAAAAAGAAAGAGAACAAGCCCAAGACACAGAAAACTCAGATAGCCGTAAGAGGAAAGGCTGCCGAGCTGACCAAAAGCACTTGCTGTTTGGCTCGTTAAAACGAAAACGGTCCAAAGCAATAAAAAGGCAATAAAAGGCCACTCACGCACAGGCAAGCACCAGCGCCGACAGACCCATGCCACAGCAGAAGTCAGTATTGTACCATGAAGAAAGAACAGCGCTATCATTCCTAAATCAAACATAGAAAACCTGTTCCCTTTTTACATATCATTTTTTTCAATAAGATTGTCTAGCCGTTCTTCTTGAAGTCCCGCAGGATCTTGGTGAATTTGAACATCTGCCGCAGGATACTTCTCGTGGACAGCCTTTAAAACTTCTTCTGATATGTTCTGTGCTGCTTTTAAATCAATCGTTGTGTCCATTTCAACGTGCATCTCGATAAAGCAATGCTCGCCATCAAAACGGGTTCGCAAATCATGAATGCCCCAAACGCCCGCCACACCAAGCGCACGCTTTAAGATGTCTTTACGGTTTTTTTCTGGCAACTCCGCATCCATTAAAACATCAAGCGCTTTGCGCCCAATCCGCAACGCTCCCCAAACCATGGCTGCAGCAATAAAAAGAGCAAAAACAGGATCAATCCAATCAACATGAAGCTGGGCTTGAAAATACAAGGTTGCGATAACCGACAGATTAATCAAAATATCACCGATATAATGAAGCCGATCAGAAGCAATAGCCAAAGACTTTGTGCGCGCCACCGTATAACTTTGCAGCGCCAAGAGAAGCGCTGTCAAAAAAATTGCCAGCCCCATAACAGCATAACCCGTTTCCAGATTTCTTAAAGGCTGCGGAGAAACAAAACGCTGGATAGCCTCAATAGAAAGTAAAATGGAAGTGCCAACAATAAAGGCAGCTTGCGCAATAGCGGCCAGAGCCTCGGCCTTACCGTGACCAAATCGATGATCCTTATCCGGCGGGCGAGACGCCGCAGCAACGCCATAGACCGTAATGATGGAGGCCAAAAGATCAACGCCAGAATCTATGAGTGAAGAGAGAAGCGCGATAGAGCCTGTTTTAAAAAAGGCGATAAGCTTGGCAAGAATCAAGATCGCCGCAACGACCACGCTGGTGCGTGCTGTCAGGTTGCGCAAAAGCACATCAGAAGGTGCAGAAAAGAGAGGTCTCATCCTTATTTCTCCCAACCTTTTTCCGTTTGTTTCCAATAGCTCAATGTATGACTCTCGTTTTTATACGCCGCCCATCGTTGCCGCGCCAAAGACACGGCCTGCTCATTGTTGCCATCAAAAAGTTCGCATACGAGTCTGTAGGAAGGAACACTTTGCGTGGTTGCCCCATCAATTAAAAACAAAACATCTGCGCCATTAGGATTTTCATCCTTGTCTGTAATCCAAAGAGGTTGGTTTTCGCCGCCTCCATCACGCGCTGCGCCATGAGGCAAAAAGGAATCCCCGCGATAGGTCCAAAGAAACTGCGCTAAATATTCAGCTCGCTGCTGGGAATCCGTTAACACAACAGCGCGCCATTTTCGCTCCACCGTTTTTTCAAGCAGCTCGGGCAAGGCCTGTTCTAGCCTTTTGCGCGTGAGATGATAAAAACGGATTTCGCTCATTTTTCACCATAGTTTGCGACAAACCGATCCAGCAATCTTACACCAAATGCGGTGGGGCCTTTGGGGGCCATGGCATTATCTTTATTATTGTAGGACGTTCCGGCAACATCAATATGCGCCCAATCGGTATCATCATTCACAAAGCGTTGAATAAATTGCGCTGCCGTACAGCTTCCTGCTTCACGCCCACCTATATTTTTTACATCCGCTATAGGTGAATCTATCATTTTGTCAAAAACTTCTGCCATAGGCATGCGCCAAAGCAGCTCACCGGACTCTTCTCCCCCTTTGGCAAGAGCCTTGGCAAGCTTGTCCTGATTGGAAAAAAGACCGGCATATTCTTTGCCAAGAGCAATTCCCATAGCTCCCGTCAATGTTGCTATATCCACCAGACATTTTGGCGAAAATTGTTTTTGCGCATACCAAATGACATCGGCCAAAACGAGACGCCCTTCGGCATCCGTATTGAGAACTTCGATTGTTTGTCCCGAAGCGCTTATGACAACATCGCCCGGACGTGTTGCACCACCAGAAGGCATGTTTTCAACAAGACCAATCAAACCAACAACATTGGCTTTCGCGTTGCGTCCCGCGATCGCTTTCATCGCACCGACAACCGCCGCCGCGCCGCACATATCATATTTCATAT
>DOBW01000140.1 GCA_003504035.1 Rhodospirillaceae bacterium
GCTTGCATAGCGTCAAGTTCATCCTGCCCGCACGCACGGCGCAAAGAATTAAGCGCTGTTTTTAAAAAGCTCATATTTGTGACGCCGGGAATCTCAAGCGGATACTGAAAGGCCAAAAAAACACCGGCTGCCGCTCTCTCTTCTGGCGCAAGAGCTAAAAGATCTTCGCCTTCTAACATCACGCTTCCACCTGTAACCTTATAACCATCGCGACCTGCCAAAACATAAGAAAGCGTTGATTTTCCCGCGCCGTTAGGCCCCATAATAGCGTGAACCTCACCTGCCGGAAGAGACAGGCTGAGATTTTTTATGATTTTCTTGCCGTCAATTTCGGCACAAAGATTTTCGATCTTGAGCATCTTATCCAACACTTCCTTCCAAGCTTATACCAATGAGTTTTTGCGCTTCAACAGCAAATTCCATAGGCATTTCCTGCATCACCTCTCGACAAAACCCGTTTACAATAAGCGCCATGGACTCTTCCGTAGAAAGACCCCGTTGGCGACAATAAAAGAGTTGGTCTTCGCTAATTTTCGAGGTTGTTGCTTCATGTTCTACGCATGCGCTAGCGTTGCGCGACACAATTTTTGGAAAAGTATGCGCACCACAAAGATTTCCGACAAGCAAGCTGTCGCATTGGGTTTTGTTGTAGGCACCCTGTGCGCTAGGAGCAACATGAACAAGACCGCGATAAGTGTTCTGCGCAAAACCCGTTGAAATCCCTTTTGAAATAATGGTCGAGCGCGTATTTTTGCCAAGATGAATCATTTTCGTACCTGTGTCAGCTTGCTGATGATGCCCCGTAATTGCAACGGAATAAAACGCACCAGAAGAAGCGTCTCCTTCCAAAATACAACTCGGATATTTCCACGTAATGGCCGAACCTGTTTCAACTTGCGTCCATGATATTTTTGAATGCGCGCCCTTGCACAAACCACGCTTGGTAACAAAATTATAAATGCCGCCGCGCCCTTGTTCATCCCCCGGATACCAATTTTGAACAGTCGCATATTTAATCTCGGCACGATCAAGCGCAACAAGTTCAACCACAGCCGCATGAAGCTGATTGTCATCATATTTTGGCGCTGTGCAGCCTTCGAGATAGCTCACATAAGAATCTTCTTCGGCAACAATAAGCGTGCGTTCAAACTGTCCTGTGTGCTGCGCGTTTATGCGAAAATAAGTCGACAGCTCCATCGGGCAACGAACACCCTTGGGAATGTAGACAAAAGAACCGTCTGTAAAAACAGCCGCATTAAGCGCCGCAAAAAAATTATCCTCAGCCCCGACAACCGAGCCAAGATATTTTTTAATTAAATCGGGGTGTTCATGAACAGCATCGCTTAACGAGCAAAAAATGATCCCCTTTTCTTCCAGCGTTTTTTTGTACGTCGTTGCTACAGAAACACTATCAAAAACAGCGTCCACCGCTACGCGCGGAGCAACGCCCGCAAGCCTCTCTTGCTCCCGCAAAGAAATGCCGAGTCTGTCATATGTTTTAAGCAGCGTAGGATCAATTTCGCTAAGATCCTTTTTTTCTTTTTTCTTTTTAGGTGCCGCATAATAAGCATAGGCTTGATAATCAATCGGCGGATAAGAAATTTTAGCCCAATCCGGCTCCTTCATTTCTTTCCATTTTGTAAAAGCGTCCAAACGGCGCTCAAGCAGCCATTTAGGTTCATTTTTTTTTGCCGAAATTGTTCGTACCGTTTCTTCACTAAGGCCCTTTGGCGCAATTTCTGTTTCAACATCCGAAACAAACCCATATTTATAGGTCGAGGAATTCTGTTTTTCGCCTGAACTTAAAATTTTAGTCACCTCAGGAGACCTGCTGTTCTTTTTCGTGATGTGTTATATCCGAAAGATGCACCGCATTAAGAGAGTCCTTTACCGCTGTATTAATATGACCCCAGCTTTCGCAAACTGGGCATTTATTTTGTACCGCACAGTTACATTTTTCTTTTCCCGTAGCTATGCCTGCACATTCCGTCAAACGAATGGGGCCATCAACAGCCTCGACAATATTTGCAATCGAAATCTCCGGCGCGGGACTCGCCAAACGATATCCTCCCTGAACGCCTCTTTGAGCAACAACCAAACCGCCGTGGGCTAAAATCTTCATCAGCTTGGCAACTGTAGGCAAAGGCAAGGTTGTCTCTTGCGACAATAAAGAGGCTGGCCAATTTTTTTCACCGTCCAGAGCCATTTTAGCAAGAATTACAAAAGCATAGCCAGCCAGTTTGCTCACACGTAACATGTAAAGCTCCCTCTATATGGTATTTTTCTAGTCCGCATTAACGTAAACTTCTGTTATAAGCAGGTCAAGCTTATCTGAAGTCAAGATTTCTGTTTTGACATTTTTATTTTAACAAATAGACTAAAAGGGCGTTCAGTTTCTTTCTTCCCTCAGGGGTTGCTGAAAATTTTTCTTTTGAGCACATCAAAAGCCCCTCTTCTTGAGCCGCCTCAAGACGATCTTGTAATAAAAAACCCTCAAGGGGTTTCCCAAACTTTCTATGCCATGCCGCTTTGTCGATGCCAGAAGAAAGACGAAGCCCCATCATAAGTGCTTCCTTCATAGCTGTTTGCATATCAATTTTTTCGCTTTGCGCCGCACCAGAACCTTGCGCAAGCCATTGGGCCGGAACATCATGATTTTCTTGTGCCCAACGCTGGCCTTCCTTATCACAAAAACGGCTGTGAGCAGCGGGGCCTATACCTATATAATTCTCATAATGCCAATAGGTTAGGTTGTGCCGACTTTCTTGCCCTTCTTCAGCATGATTTGAAATTTCATAGGCCGGAAGATTAGCTTTTTCGGCCATCTCTTGCGTCACATCAAACATCTCGGCAGCAAAGGCTTCGTTTGCCGTCAGCGTTTCATGCGCGGCGCGGCGGTAAAAGGCGCTGCGCGGCTCAATGGTAAGTTGATAAAGAGAAAGATGTTTCGGCGAAAAAGAAAATGCCCGCGCAAGCTCTTTGGCCCACATTTGTGGTGTTTGGCCTGCGCGCGCATAAATAAGATCAAACGAAAAACGCTCAAAAACATTTGCGGCCATGTCAATAGCGCGACAAGCGCTTGCCGCATCATGCGTACGACCCAAAAAGCGCAAGGCATCATTATCAAAAGACTGCACGCCCAAAGAAAGGCGGCCTACCCCCGCTCCGCGAAAAGCTTTAAATTTTTCTATCTCAGAAGAAGTCGGGTTCGCTTCAAGCGTTATTTCACAATTTTCGGCCACAGGCCAAAGCGCAACGATTTTGTCTATTATGGATCCAACTGTTTTGGCTTGCATGAGCGAAGGTGTGCCGCCGCCAAAATAAACAGAAGTTATCGTGCGCCCCGACAGTTTTTGAGCAGAGCCTTCTAGTTCGCGCCCATAGGCATGTGCCCACTGGGCCTCATCTTCCTCTGGAGGAAGGCGGCGTGAGCTAAAATCACAATAAGGGCACTTTGAAAGACAAAACGGCCAGTGAATATAAATGGCCAACTTTTTCATTTTTGGGAAAACATTTCAGCCAACGCTCTAAGCGCCCGACCCCGATGGCTTTCATTGTCTTTTTCAGACGCTTCCATTTCGGCAAAAGTACGCATTTCCCCAAGGGGTTGAAAAATCGGATCATAGCCATGTCCCCCTGTCCCACGCATGGGCCAAACGAGAGCGCCATCACAGCGCCCCTCAACAGAAATGCTTTGACCATCGGGCCAAAATAAAACCAAAGAGCAAACAAAAAAAGCTGTTCGATCTTTGCTTTCTTTCAGCGCTTCATGAAGGCGCTGCATAGCAACAGGAAAGCTTCCCGCATCATGCGCCCATCGCGCCGAAAGCACACCGGGCTTGCCGCCAAGCGCATTGACACAAAGGCCGCTATCGTCAGCTAAAGAAGGAATCCCCGTCGCCTCCCCAGCAGCCTTAGCCTTAATGAA
>DOBW01000050.1 GCA_003504035.1 Rhodospirillaceae bacterium
GAATAAATTAATTGATGCCTTGGTCAAGAATGATTATCAGCAGGAGATAACACTTCCCCCCACAGTGCTTGATCAGGGGCCTATCAAGGCTTTGGTTAATCCTTGGGGTAGGACATTAAAAATCGAACTTTTTCCTTCTTCTCATGAGATTCGTCTGGAAAGTCCACTTTCTTCCAATAATTGTCGTCGAATTTTGGCCTTTTATGCGCAGGAGGCTTCTTCTCTTGGCTTGAAGCGTGTTGAGGTGATGCAGGACCCTGCCTATGATTTGTGGGGGGTCGTTTATGACGAAAAAAGGGCACAAGAAGGCTTGAGCAGCTTTAGCGATGATAGGATAAGAAAAGGCTGCGGTAAGGGTCTTGAGGTTATTCTCGCCTTGACGTTTAATTTGCTGTAATTAGGGGTGTTTCTTTCTAATATATTAAACTTTTTTAAGTATCTAGTGTTAGGCTGTTATTAGGCGCGAGTTTATAAAATGGGAAGCTCATGTATCTTTACGTCTATGTTTTTCTCCTTATGGGGCTTATCGGCCTTTATACCCAGCTCCATTTGGTACAGGTGGGGCGGATGGCGGAGCGTCAAAAGGCGTTAGCCGAAATTATGTTTACGTGGCACGATGGCGCTTTTGCTTTTGTGAAAGATAAGACTTTATCATCATGTGTTGTTTCAAAGGATCCAGATAATACTCCAGCATCGGGAACTCCTTGTGTTCCGCTGATGACTTCACATACAGAATCTGGGATAACAAAGCCCTTTAATTCGGTGGCTTATACAAGCGGTGAATCTTATTTGATTACGTACGTTATAGATCATGCCACAACGGGTTATGCGCGATATGGTTTTAGAAGTTCTGAGATTTTTCAACAAATGAAAAATACAGATTTAACGCCAACTGCATATGGCAGCGTCTCAGCAACTTCTTGTCCGGGGCTTTCAGGGCAGGGTTTTTTTACCGAAGGTCGCATTGATGGTGTGGTCGTTTGTTATCCTGTAAGTGCAACTATACCGGTGGGCGCTGTTGGGTTTATTTCTCCGCTCTAATGTAACGGGCGGCTGACAAGAATTGAAAAGGGAGAAAGAGACATGTTTTTTTGCAGAAAAATAAGAAACCGCACTGATAAGCGCTGTGGTTTCACGCTTATCGAACTCGCGATTGTTCTGGCCGTTGCCTCTCTTCTTTTTGCCGGTCTGTGGCGTTTGATGGCTTCTGGTAATACGCAGTTGCGTGACCAAGGTGCGGCGGATCAACATCTTGCTCTTATCAAGGCCACAAAAAATTTCCTTGCGTCAGCGCAAGGGGAGCCTTTTTTAACGGGTTTGGTTGCTGTAGCGAAAGATCTTCCTTTTACTACCGCTGGCTTTGTTTCCTATCTTCCGCCGGGGTTTGCAGCATCAGGAATCGTCTCTACTACAACCAATTCATATGCCCAAGTGTACCGTATTCGTGTGAAAAGGGAGGATGGGTTGGCTGTAGGAAAACCTACTTCCTATTCCTTCATGATTCTGACGCAGAATGGGGAAGTTATTCCCGATTCATCAGGGGGCCGCATTGCCAGTCTTATTGGCGGCGATGGTGGTTTCAGATATTCAATTCCGGTTTGTGGGACAAGCGCTGCGTTTGTTTGTGGAGCCTTTGGTTCATGGGAACTGAATCCGGGTCTGTCGACTATATACGGCCAAGCTGTTGCGGCGGGGCATCTTGCCTCCCGCACTTATATTAGCGGGAGCGGTTCTGTATCGGGCGATATATGGCTCGCGCGGAAATTGCCACCGAGTCCAACTCCTTTTGGTGGAACGGGATCGATTGATGATCTCAACACAATCCAAACAACCATTTCTTTGGGAGATCAGCTGCTAGTGGGTATCGATGATGGTTCGGATTGGGGTGGATCGATCGAAAAGTTAAACTTCTTAAATGTTGGCTCTGCTGCTCGGACTGGCGGAAGCATACCCCTTATAGTAAGACGTGCAGATTGTACGACGAATTATTCTACTTGTGACGATTCTTTAAGTGTAATCGGTAATGCAAAAATAACGGGTCAGTTGGATGCTTTTTCGCTTTATGCTAGGACGTTTCTCTATAATACAGCGAGTGATCGGCGACTTAAGGCAGACATAAAACCCATTGGAAGTGCGCTTGAAAAAGTGTCGGGATTAAAGGGCTTTTCCTTTTTTATGAAAGACGGAAAAGAAAGAAAGTATGGCGTGATTGCTCAAGATCTTGAAAAGGTTTTTCCTGAGCTTGTGACGGATATAGGACAGGGATATAAGGGCGTCGATTATATGGGTTTGATTGGCCCGTTGGTTGCGGCGGTTGCGGAGCTTAAGGATGAGAATGATAAGTTGAAAGCAGATGTCTTGAGCTTAAAAGAACGTCTTGATGGGTTTGCGAAGAAAAAGTCTGCGCTTGTGCCTTCCGATAAAAAAGAAACGGGTAAGAAAAAGTAAGAGACCTCTTCTTTTCAAAAAAGCCCGTCAGGAAACTGACGGGCTTTTTTGTGTATTGTAATAGCGTGAAACATCAAACTGGATCACGGATCTTCACCC
>DOBW01000053.1 GCA_003504035.1 Rhodospirillaceae bacterium
GTGAATTAACAGATACCTGCGATGAGCAATATTATTATTTCACTTTTCAAAAAGGCGAATCCATCAAGTTTAATTTTGACAACAAAACAGATGAAAGTGATTTAGCCGATCTGCGCATTCAGTTTCTGGACAGCTCAGGGACTTATGCTTATGCGGATTCCCATGGTACAGATGCCCAAAAAGCGGCTTATGCAGAGCTAACTTCTGCTCAGGGTTTGGAGGCAAATAAAGGAACCTATGTTATTAAAGTTTCCTTTGCCTTGGGGGAGAATAAATCGAAAGATCAACTGTATGACATAAAAGTTTATTCTGGGGATACCTATACGGACTATTATGAGTCGCTTGTTGCTACGGAAGATGCCGCAACAGCTATTTTAAGTGGAACCTATACGGATAAGTATAATCCTGCGACTTCGCTCGCCTCGTATTTGACAGCACAATCGGATGAAGAACAAACAAACATCATGACTACGCTAACGAATATTTATAGCTAACCGTAAGAGCAGGCTTGTGATTTGCGCGCGATTCTGGCAATCCAAAGGGTATGAACTGCTCCTGCATCCTTTTCGAATCACACGTAAAAAAGGCTCTAACCGGATTTCTTTCGGGGCTTTTTCTTTTCTTGTTTTTCTTGGTAACAGCAACAAGCGTTTGTGCCGAAGCGCAGCCGCTCCTCTCCGCTGATAAAATTAGCTATAACGAAAAAACGGAAACGGTGACGGCCTCCGGTAATGTAGAATTTTCCAAAGACTCGCACGTCCTGCGTGCTAACAAAATTACGTACAATAAAAAAACAGATGTCGTGCGCGCTGAAGGCAACGTTGCCCTTCTTTCACAAAAGTCAGGCGAGATCCTTTTTGCCAAGGAATTAGAAGTCACTTCAGATATGAAGGATGGTTTTCTCAGTCAGGTTGGACTTCTCTTTCCCGATGATTCACGCTTGGTGGCTTCAACTGCAGAAAAATATGAGGGCCGTTATCTCATTGCAGAACGCGGCGTTTATTCAGCTTGTCATTTATGTAAGGACAATCCCAAGGCGGCCCCGCTTTGGCAAGTTAGTGCAGCGCGCGTTACGCATGATTCTGAAGCCAGAGATGTCATGTATAGGGATGCCATGATTGAGGTCTTTGGCCTTCCCGTTTTTTACATGCCCTATTTCTCACATCCTGATCCTATGGTACGGCGGCGACAAGGCCTGCTTACACCTGTTGTAGGTGTAGATTCTACACTTGGGCCGATGGCGCGGCTTCCCTACTATATTGATATTGCACCAAATACTGATCTACTTGTGACACCAACCTTCAGTGAGGAAGATAAACTTCAACTTGAAGCTTTATGGCGACATAATTTTACCAATGGAAAGATGGAATTGGAGGGCAGTGTAGTCAACGCTGTTTACACAGACGATACGGGGCAATCACAAGGTAAAAAATGGCGCGGTCATCTCTTTGGCAAAGCTTTATTTAATGTCACCAACAAATGGCGTGTTGGAACACAGCTCGCCTATGCTTCGGACAAAGGGTACCTCAATCGCTACAAAATTTCTTCGCAAGATTTGCTCGTTAATCGCCTTTATGCCGAATATTTTAAGGGCCGCGATTACGCCGTTGGTGACCTTTATTATTTTCAGGATATGCGGCCGGGGACACGTCTTGCTGAACCTATCGTTGCACCGGAAATCAGATATAGTGCTCTTGGCGAACCCGGACAAACATGGGGAGGAAGATGGTCGCTCAATACGTCTCTTCTTGTGACGCAGCGCGAACGCCTCACGGATTTGGAAAAGCAAGGCCCAAGCACACGACGTCTTGCCGTAGATGCAGGTTGGCAGCGCCAGATTATTTCTAAGACAGGGTTTTTAACAACCATTTCGGGACTTGTTCGCGGTGATGCTTATTGGGCTGACAATGTTGCAAGTGTCGGCACAACGGCTTCCAATACAAACTTTTCCAGCGTGACGCGTCTGCGCCCTTTCATTCAAGGAGACATCAGTTTGCGCTATCCTTTGGGGAGGCATGGTGACGGGTATGAGCAAATTCTTGAGCCTATTGCCATTCTTTCGCTAGCCCCACATGTTAATAATACAACGCGCCTGCCCAACGAGGACAGTTTGGATGTTGAGTTCGACGAAACCAACCTTTTTTCATCCAATCGCTTTTCGGGTGTTGATCATATCGAAGGAGGCACTCGCGCCGCTTATGGCCTGCGCCATGCTCTTTTTGGAAAAGATGGCGAGCGCATTGAAATGCTGGTGGGACAAGTTTTTCGTCTTGAGAAAGACGAAGCTTTTACCGAAAGCTCGGGACTGCATCACAATTTTTCGGATTATGTCGGGCGTATCGATTTTATGCCTGCCGACTGGTTTGATATGAATTATGGTTTCCGACTTGATCAACGGGACGTAAGTGTAACGCGGCAGGAATTCCAAGCTTCTGTTGGCAAGCCTTTCTTCCGTCCTTACCTGAATTATCTTTCACTTCGGCAGACAGAAGGGGCGAACGCCGTAGCCCAGAAAATTGAGGAAGCCACCGCAGGCTTCTCGTCAAAACTTACGCGCTACTGGAGTTTCTCTGCCGGACATAAACAAGCCATGGCGCCAACACCGGGGCCTCGTAGTACGGGCTTTAATCTTACCTATCAGGATGAATGTTTTAAGTCCGAATTGCTCATCAGTCGCGATTACACCAAACAAGTTGATGTCGAGTCAGGTTATACGGTGTTGCTTAACATCTATATGAAGAATCTTGGTGGAATCAACGCAAATTATTAGAGGTGATCTCGCCTCCCCCTGTCATCCCCGCGGAGGCGGGGATCCCATTTGGTATTGAACAAAATTAACGGACTTCACGACAATGCAAAAGAAAGAAAACAAAATGGGACTCCTGCTTTCGCAGGAGTGACGGGAAGGAAGTTAAATAACTTACCTAAAATCTTAGAGCTTTTGGTTGCCATAAAAAACACAGTCATCCCCGACTTGCCTGTCGCGCCGAAGCTTTAGCGTAGGGGGAATCGGGGATCCAGAGTCATGAGAAATGAGCTTGGGTCTATGCCGCTCTGGACCCCCGCGTGCGCGAGGGTGACACGTATTGTCTATTTTATTATAAATAAAATTTCGGAACGAACAAAACCTAAATCAAAAAACGCTTGGCTTCAGAAAAAGTATTTATTTTGATCACGACCTCTTCTGCGGAAGCTTCCTTTTTTTCATCAAGCCAAAGGACACGCCCTACTTTTGCACTCACAGCCGCTTGCACATCGCTTTGCCGATCTCCCAACATGATCGAGCGCGACAAATCCAAATCAAGCTTAAGAGCAGCTTCAAGGATCATTCCTGCATTTGGCTTACGCCAATAACTCATGCGTTTAAGCTCTGGGGCAACAGAGTCAGGATGCACCGCACAAGAAAGGACAAGATCAATAATGATTCCTTCCTCTTTAAGTGCACAACACATATGGTTTGTAAGGGCGTCAAAATCGTCTTGTGTGTAATAACCTCGTGCAATACCGGATTGGTTGGTTACGATAGCTAAACGATACCCTTTATCAGACGCCATGCGGAGAAAAGGAAAGCCTTCAATCTTAAGAGAAAAGCGCTCAATCGTCCCAACATAGCCGTGATCTTCATTAATCACACCGTCTCGATCCAACAAAAGTCCTTTATTTTTCATTTTGCTTCTTTTCTCAAAGGCGAATAACGGGTAGATAGTAACTGTTGAAATACCCTACTATCAAGGATAACTAGCATAGGCCCCAACATGAAAAAGATCCTCGCGTTCCTTTTTGCCCTTATTATTGGAGTTTCTTCTATGACAGCTGAAGCCGAAACCACAAAAGCTCTTGACCCTGAAAACACCATTTATCTTGATTTAACTGATGGCCGCGTTGTTATTCAACTCCGCCCTGACATTGCGCCTACGCACGTTGAGCGTATCAAAGAACTTACGCGCCAAGGTTTCTATGATGGCTTGTTGTTCCATCGCGTGATCCCTGGATTTATGGCTCAAACAGGCGATCCTAAGGGAGACGGCACCGGCGGTAGCGGTAAAAAGCTCAAGGCCGAGTTCAGCAAGACCCCGCATGTTCGTGGCACCGTTTCCATGGCGCGTGCGGCCAGTCCCGATTCCGCTGACAGCCAGTTTTTCATCTGTTTTGATGATTCCTCTTATCTTGATGGGCAATATACAGTTTGGGGCCATGTTGTCTCTGGCATGGAATCTGTCGATAAAATCAAGGCAGGTTCACAGCTTAATAACGGCAAAGTAGAAGATCCTTCCAAGATCCTTAAAATGCGCGTTGTCGCAGATGTCAAAGAAGAATAGCCAATCTTGAATGATCCTGTTCATGTTATAGGCGGCGGTTTAGCAGGAGTTGAAGCGGCGTGGCAAATTGTGCGCCGTGAGATTCCCGTAGTTATTCACGAAATGCGGCCTCTCACTCAAACGCCAGCGCACCAAAGCGATCTTTTGGGTGAGCTTGTTTGCTCCAACTCCTTGCGTTCCGATGATTCTGAAACAAGTGCCGTCGGGCTTTTGCATGATGAAATGCGGCTCTGTGAATCTTTGGTTATGAAAGTGGCCGACGCCACCAAAGTTCCCGCAGGCGGTGCCTTGGCTGTCGATCGTGAAGTCTTTGCGCGTGAAATTACGGACACATTACGCAATCATCCGTTTATCACCATTGTGAATGAAGAAATTACGGACATTTCTTCTTGTGCGCAGTGGGAACAGGTCCTCATAGCTTCAGGGCCTTTGACCTCCGATGCGCTGGCGGAATCCATAAAGTTGATAACTGGCAGTGAAACTCTGCACTTTTTTGACGCTATTGCGCCCATTATCGAGCATGACAGTATCGATATGAGCAAAGCATGGATGCAATCACGTTATGATAAGGGCGATGGAACGGATTACATCAACTGCGCGATGGACAAGTCCGAATATGAAGCTTTTATAGCGGCTCTTTTAGACTCCGAGAAAACAGAGTTCAAAGAATGGGAAAAGAACACGCCTTACTTTGAAGGATGTCTACCTATTGAAGTGATGGCTGCACGGGGAGTCGAGACGCTTCGCTATGGGCCTATGAAACCTGTGGGACTAACTAATCCGCACAAGGAAGAAAAATCATATGCCATTGTGCAATTACGGCAAGACAATGCCTCGGCTACTCTTTGGAATATTGTTGGCTTTCAAACGAAGATGAAATATGCCGCGCAAGAGCGCGTCTTTCGCATGATCTCCGGACTTGAAAACTCCGTCTTTGCACGTCTTGGTGGCATTCATCGCAATACTTTCATCAACAGCCCCCTTCTTTTGGACGAGAGGTTGCGTTTGAAGTCTTGTCCTTCTCTGCGCTTTGCGGGGCAAGTGATGGGCGTTGAAGGCTATGTTGAATCGGCCTCGATGGGATTACTGGCAGGATTATTTATAGCGGCTGACCTTATGAAACGTGAGATGCCGTCGCCACCGCGTACAACGGCTCTAGGCGCACTTTTGGCTCATGTGACAGGTGAAGCCGTTGCCGATAGCTTCCAGCCCATGAACGTCAATTTTGGCCTTTTTCCGCCCTTTGAGCATAAGGTTAAGGGCAAAAGTGAGCGTAAACGCGCCCACACCATCCGCGCTAAACAAGACATAATACCTTGGGTTGAAAGTCTTATTTGAAATTTTCTTTTTACTTTCATGGGTTTGTGATAAAGCATTTTCTGAGATTTACATAAAACATAAAGACGGAAATCATTATGACCAAAATAATTGAAACAATCGATCACGATTCCTTAACGCGCACGATTGATGTGCTAGTTGAAAATAAAGAAAATGGTGTCCAAGGGCTTGGGGAGAAGCTTATTATTTCAAAAAAAATTACCGATGACCCCAACCAACTTTCCTTTTTTGTAAAAACACTTCTTGTTGTTGCAGACAATTTTCATCCCGACAAGAAATCTCACGATGAGAAAACAAAAGCCGCAGAAAGTGTTGTTGATTATTGCCATGAATTATCAAATGAGACTCAACGCATCATAGCGTTTTTTGCCATTTCTGATTATGCGCATAAATCTGGAAAATCTGTTTTATCAGAAAGCGCATTAAAATTCTTTAAGCAATATCCTTCAGTACCAAAAGACCAATTCTGTTATAAAACATGTGGGCATGAGGGTTTATTCTCCCCTTCTCCTAGATAAAAGAAAAAATATTATGGCTGATAAAACACGAGCTGATGTACGCAGAACGCGGAGACCTTTTTCTCAAAAACCGCCTAAGGTCGCTCAGCTTTCTGTTTCTAAAAAGTCTCTTCAAAAGCATGACGATGAAGCTCTTTTAAAGCTTCTTGCTGGCCTTGAGAGGAAAGTAAGCCAAAAAGATCCTAACGTTCTTAATTCGATAATCACGGTGGCAAATCAACTTGCTCAAAATGTTGATCACCTTCCCCGTACCATTACGGCTTTTAGAAAAGTGGCCTTCCATGCTTCTGAAAACAGCATCGAAGAAGAAAACGCCTTAAAAAGTATTCTTGAGCATGCCGTCAATCTTTTTTCATCAGAAGATGTTATAGAGGCATTTTTACTTGTTATTGCCTACACACCTCCTTCTAGCACTCTGGGGGATGAGGCCTCACAACGTATTGTCCAGCATGCCGATGTTCTACCTACAGCCGACCAAAGCGTCGACGCTTTTCTTCAAGCAGCCGATCATGCAACCAAAGAAAGTGATGTAGCCTTAGATGCCGTAGAAGGTGTTTTAAGACATGCTGAAGCGCTTGAAACGCACGCAGAAATTTGTGAAGCGATTTTGCAGGCAGCTGAATATACGCCTTACGGCAGTTTTTTACGGCAGCAAACCGCCTATCTTCTTTTCGATCACGCAGGTACACTAGAAATAGAAGAAGAAAAAGCAGAAGCTTTTAAAGCAGCCTCAATTTATGCTGATCCCACTAGTCAGCTAGAAAAGGATTCAACTAAAAAATATATCCAGAGTGTTGGTCAATTGCCTTCCAAAGGACAACGGACAGAAACCTTTATAAGAGATTTAGAACTTACCGATAAAGACAGTCAGCTATATGAAGAAATCAAAAAAGAACTTTCTAAATTGGGAAATGTCTCCATTCTTTTAGAAAAGCAGGAAAAAACAAAAAGCCGCCCTAAAAAACGAGGGAAGCTTATTCCTTTCCCTCAACCATCTTAACTTTTAAGCAAG
>DOBW01000087.1 GCA_003504035.1 Rhodospirillaceae bacterium
AGCTACTTTCAACTTTATCAGAATATATAACGGACACGCCACAAAACTTGCTCGTAGAAGATATGGCCCCTTTGTTTGGATATTATTTTGATGGCGGCTATTATCCTATAGGCGGGGCGCAATGTCTTGCCAATCTGCTAGCAAAAAAAATAATCGAAAATGGAGGGGATATACGCCTTAATACGAAAGCAGAAAAAATATTATTAGAAGATGGGCGCGTCACAGGGGTTCTTTCTTCTGAGGGAACCTCTTATTTTGCTCCCCTTGTCATCTCAAATGGTGATGTTGTTTCGACACTCTTAGAGCTTGTTGGAAAGGAGCACCTACCCTCTCATTATGCACAAAAAATTATAAATCTTAATCGGGGCCCCTCGGCCATTCTTTTAAGCTTGGGCCTGACAAAAACGCTACCTTTACCAGCGCGCGTATTTATCCATCAAAACCATCTTGAATTTGGTATTGGTAACCCAAGCGTCATTGATTCAAGCCTTGCGCCTCTTGGTCATTCTGCCGTCACTATTCTTTGCCTCTTGTCTGAAAGCGCATCAAAAGACTGGCACAATTGCGGTGAGGCATATACCCAACAAAAAGAAGCCTTCGCCGAAAAACTTCTATGCGCCGTTGAGGATTCTGTTATTCCGGATATACGACAACACATCGTTTATAAAGAAATGGCTACACCAAAAACTTTTTTATCCTTCACTAAGGCAAAAAACGGGAACATTTATGGCGCGGCACGCAACGCTTGGAGACCTGAATTGAAAAGCCCTATATCTGGCTTAATCCTTGTAGGAGCAGGAACTAAAACAGGTGCAGGAATTGAAGCTGTTGTCGTATCCGGCACGCACGCGGCTGATCTTATTTCACAAGGACAGCTTAATAAATAATCATATTTATATAGTCATTTCACTTAAGAAAAGCTACCTCTCTTAACAAAAGGGAGGTAGCTATAACTTCGCCAAACATCTTTTTCTAGAAGTATATTATTTCTTCTTAAGTTCAATAACGACAGGGCTTGCATAAAAATTATCAGAGCCTGTCGCGGAATCAACCCCCCAACCGACAGGTCCCCCAACAAGAATATAAAGCCAATTATTCTCAGGAGCTCCAGATTGAAGCAAATAACTAGCGTCAGCATAGCCCTTTTTTGTACATTTAATTGAAATGTCGTCTTTTGTCTTCTGAAGATAAAGCGTACCCGGAGTTGGTGAGATCGTGCCAAGAGGTGTATCATTGCGAACCAATGTACAACTGGCCCCTGCGGGATCAGTTTTAACAACAACCTCCTGCGAACGCCCCTCAATGACGGAAGCACAAGCTGATAGAAGAAACAAAACAGAAACCGCCCCAAGAACCACTGTATTTTTCATAAGTTACCTCCATTTATAAGCATCATTTGACAGCCATACGCTACACGTGTCCTTGACTTCTGGCAATCATTAACAAAAAAACGCTTTATTAAAGCTTTTTTATGATAAGGGACGTGTTAACACCGCCAAAAGCAAAGTTGTTTGACATAAGATAATCGACCTCCAGCAAACGAGATTCCCCCATAATATAATCAAGAGGTGCACACCGCTTGTCAACATTATCAAGATTAGCCGTTGTGCAAAACCATCCCTCGCGCATCATTTCTATGGAAAGCCAAGCCTCTAGTGAGCCACAAGCTCCAAGGGTATGCCCAAAATAACTTTTAAGAGAATGAACAGGAATGTGGGATCCAAAAACAGCATTGGTTGCTGCCGTTTCTGCAATATCGCCCCCTTCTGTAGCTGTACCGTGAGCGCTAACAAAACCTATTACATCCGGAGCTAAATCAGCGTCCTGCAACCCTAACATCAGAGCTCTACTCATCGTATCAGCTTGCGGCTGCGTCACATGGCTCCCATCTGCACTACACCCATAACCGACAATTTCAGCATAAATGTTGGCGCCACGCGCCTTAGCATGTTCATACTCTTCCAAGATTAATGTGCCAGCCCCCTCGCCCACAACCAAACCATCGCGATCACGATCAAAGGGCCTTGGTGTTTTATCCGGCGTATTGTTCATAGTGCTTGTCGCAAAAAGTGTATCAAAGGTTGCGGCATCGGTAATATCAAGTTCCTCGGCACCACCTGCAATCATAATATCTGCCTTATTAAAACGAATAGCTTCAAAGGCAGATCCTATTCCCATGCTTCCCGATGCGCAGGCACATGACGTTGGAACAATGCGCCCTGTAATGCCAAAAAACACACTTAAGTTTACAACGGTTGTCTGCCCCATCATGCGTATGTAATTTGTCGCACTTAGGTTTCTTGATATACCGTTCATCTTCAGTTCATAAAAGCCAAGAACAGAATCCGGACTGCCGAAAGAAGAACCATATGCAACGCCCATACGTCCCGACTGGACAAGTGGACTCCCTAACAATCCTGCGTCAAGCAAAGCACGTTCTGTAGCATAAACAGCGAGACACGACACACGCCCCATCGATCTAAGCTTCTTACGCGGATAGCGATCCTCAATATTAAAATCAAGGATTGGAGCGGCCAGCCTCGTGTTGACCCCCTTAAATCTGTCCCATTCCTCCATATACCTGATAGCCGTTTTCTGTTCTTCTAGTGCAGCGCGAATGGTTTTCCAGTTGTCGCCCAACGCCGTTATTCCGCCCATCCCTGTGACAACAACACGCCTCATTTAAATCATGCCCCCATTAACCGAAAGAACTTGACGTGTGATATAACTTGCTTCATCTGAACACAAAAAGGCT
>DOBW01000139.1 GCA_003504035.1 Rhodospirillaceae bacterium
AGCATGACTGCGTTACGGGTGTTTTCGCAGTTCCTGCTAGCGTTAGCTATGACGATTCAATTACAAGAGCATTTCTTAGCCAAGTCAAAAAAATTACCAATGTACTTCCAAAGAAAAATGATCCGCGTTCAATATATTACTTGGACGAGGTAGTTCTCTTTCCACAAGCACTTGATGATGTCATAGACATTAGGCAAGACAAAAAAACATGCGCTGCACTTAAACGAGGTGTACGCGCAAGATACGGTTCACGTTCGTTAGAATTTAAGTAAGCATCATTCCTTTTATTGGAGATAAGAATGATGCTTGCTCTTCAGCACAAGATAGAGAATTTTTGCCAGACGGTTATCAAAAAGAGAATTGATGATGGCGGTTTGTTGTTTAATAAGCCAGAAACTGGCATTGTTCTTTTCTATGCTGGACCATCCGACAAAGTTTTGGAAAAAATCCCCGAAGCAAAAATGGAATGGGGAGCTTTTAAATATCCCCAAAATTGGCAACTTTCAGAAAAAGAGGCAGAACGTCTGAAAGCTCACCGGATTGATGATTCACCTTTGTTTCTCTTTTTAATGTCCAAAGACTTTGAAAAGGATTTTTCCAAATTTTTAGGGATAGACTCCGACAGCGAAGATTTTGAGCATGCACTTAAAAAGGTATGGCATTTCACCTCAGCTCATTTTGCAAGCAAGAAATTCAAAAAAGCCGCAACACTTGTTTGTGGAGCCGAAAAGAAGTCCTCTTTTTATGCCGCAGAAATGTTCGGCATTTTGGACAATCCGTGCGTGGAAGTGATTAATGAAAAGCCAGCATCTTTGTTTCTCGCCTTTCGTCCGTTAGGCAAGGATGAGGTAAATCGTCTTATGTGCGTGACTGCCCTTATGGAAATGAGAAAACACGCAAAAGCCAGCAATGATAATAAAGCGTGGGATAATTACAAACGTCAGCGCAAATATTTTATTTTATCTCGCCAAGCAGAAAAGAGAACTTTTTCCAAGCAGCCTAAAGACGTCAAGAAAGCTTTTCGTCAAAGCAGAAAAGAAATTTTGACACATTTTAATAAAGACAAGGAAAACAATTTGATAGCTCCCAAACGCCGCGTGCCAATTCCCACTTCCGCCCCTTCTTTTTAATTGTTTTCAAAGAAAAGGGATGTTAGATTCTTTTTCATGGAAAACGTAAGCACATCTGCGCGTTGGCGTCACAACACACCTGCTTTAAGCGGTGCGTTTACTTATGGTTTTTTCTATTTCGGGTAAAACCGAAACATATGCACGCTACCTCCCCTTAAAAGTGAATAAATTACAGACCGGCTCAGCCGGAAACCTTTTGATATGATAGGCCCAAAATGACAAACGAAAAAAATCCATGGACTCCCGATAGCTGGCGCACCAAAAGAGCCTTACAGCAACCCAATTATCCTGATCTCGACAAGCTCAAAGCTGCTGAAGAGCGACTCGCCAAGCAGCCTCCACTTGTTTTTGCAGGTGAGGCAAGGCGGCTTAAAAAAGGCTTGGCCAAGGTGGCATCAGGGGAAGCCTTTTTGCTTCAAGGCGGCGATTGTGCCGAAAGCTTTGCCGAGTTTAGCTCGAACAATTTGCGTGATACGTTTCGCATTCTTCTTCAAATGGCCGTTGTTTTGACCTTTGGTGGCGCTGTGCCCGTTGTCAAAGTAGGGCGCATGGCAGGTCAATTTGCCAAACCACGATCAAGTGACACAGAAACACGCGGCGGCGTAACCTTGCCGAGCTATCGCGGCGATATCATCAACGGTTTTGGATTTACTTCAGACGCGCGCACCCCTGACCCTGAAAGGATGCTTCAGGTCTATCATCAATCGACCTCGACCTTGAACCTCATCCGCGCTTTTGCTCAAGGCGGGTATGCTGATTTGCACAAAGTACATTGCTGGAATCTCGATTTTGTTGCCGGAGATCTTCAAGCCAAGCGCTATCGTGATCTTTCTGACCGCATTGGTGAATCTTTGGCTTTCATGAAAGCCTGCGGCATTGACGGCGAAAGTACACAATTTATCAGAGAAACCGAGTTCTTCACCTCGCATGAAGCACTCTTGCTTCCTTATGAGCAAGCCTTGACACGCGTGGATAGCACAACGGGAAATTGGTATGATGTCTCGGCCCATTTGCTATGGGTGGGAGATCGTACACGCGATCCCAATGATGCTCATGTGGAGTTTTTGAGTGGCGTTAAAAATCCCTTGGCGCTCAAATGTGGCCCGACGATGCCAGCGGATGATTTGTTGCGCCTGCTCGATAAGCTTGATCCCGATAATGAAGCGGGGCGTATCACGCTTATTGCTCGAATGGGGGCCGACAAGATTGAAGCCTCTCTGCCGCCTCTATTGCGCCAGATCCAGAAAAGCGGCCGTACTGTTGTCTGGTGTTGTGATCCGATGCATGGCAACACAGAAAATACCGAAAATAACTTTAAAACCCGCGACTTTAACCGTATCATGAAAGAGGTCGAAGGCTTCTTCAAAACTTGTGAAGGTGAGGGAGCTTGGCCCGGCGGCGTTCATCTGGAGATGACAGGACGCAATGTAACAGAATGCACTGGCGGTGCCTCAAACGTGACACCCTTGGAGCTTTCTGTCTGTTATGAAACGCACTGTGACCCAAGGCTTAATGCCTCACAGGCTCTGGAACTAGCCTTCTTAATGGCCGAACGGCTGAAAACCGCACGGACAGGTTAAGTACAAAAAAACGTCATGCCGGATTTGATCCGGCATCCAGTGGCCTGCATAAGCAGTCCACAAAGAGCGAAGCTCTTTAAAAGGCCTATTGGCCTTTGCACCCCTTTGGGATGCTGGATTCCGGCTTTCGCCGGAATGACGCCTTTTTTAGACTAATTTCCCCCGATTATAGTCGTTTCAATTAAGAATTCCCTCTATAAGCGAAAATGGCTTTTTGTCAAATTAAGCTGCGTAAACGTACGTTTTGGTACGTGCGCAAGCGAGATTTGTCGAAAGGCAATTTGCAGCCATAGGGAATTCTTAAGTGGAATGACTATATGAAAGAAGAGTTGTGCCTTAAGGCCGAGACGAAATCAAGTTTCAGTTTGGAAAAAGAGGCTG
>DOBW01000124.1 GCA_003504035.1 Rhodospirillaceae bacterium
GTTCACTACAAAAATGGGATGCCTGCCTACGCAGGCATGACGGAAAGAGTAAAACTGCGCAGTACAACCTAAACCCCCGCGATGGTCATGCCTTCTACGCGCAAAGTCGGTGCATCAATGCCATGACGAAAAACGAGGTCGTTGGCTGGTGTCATATGTAAAAACATTTCCTTAAGATTGCCAGCGATTGTCATTTCATTGACAGGAAAACTGATTTCACCGTCCTCAATCCAAAAACCACGTGCAGCGAGGCTGTAATCCCCCGTCACGCCGTTGACTCCCATCCCCATTGTTTCGGTAACATAGAAGCCTTCTTTAATGTCGGACATAAGCTCTTGCGGTATAAGCGGCCCTCCATTCATATAAAAATTGTTAGGCGAAGGCGCTGGCACACCAGACGTACCGCGCGACGCATGGCCTGTGCTTTTTAAACCCAACTGACGGGCCGAACGCAAATCCAAAAGCCACGTCTGCAAAACGCCATTTTCAACTATCGTCCTTTTCTCAGGCAAAAGCCCTTCCCCGTCAAAAGAGCGCGAGCGAAGGCCTCTCATACGGAAAGGATCATCAATAATAGTTATGCCTTCAGCAAAAACTTGCTTGCCCATAAACTCTTTTAAAAAACTTGTTCCCCGCGCAATCGCAGAACCTTTAATCACGCCCGCAAAATTACCTAAAAGACCGGCGGCTTCTTCAGGATGAAAAACAACAGACGCTTGGCAACTTGGCATTTTGCGTGCGCCCAGATTCTTGACTGCCTTTTCGCCAGCCTTCTTTCCAATTTCAAAAGGACAAGGAAGGTCCGCCTTATGCGTTACGCTTACCGACTCCCCATCACGCTCCATGGCCGTTCCCTCGCCTGCCAAAGCCGAGGCACTCAAAGCATAATGTGTGCGTTCATACCCACCGGAAAAACCATTACTCGCCGCCAGAAAGACGCTGCTTTTTGACGCGCCGGCGTTTGTGCTTTCACACTGGGAAACGCCTTCAACATCCAAGGCAACCTTTTCCATTTCGCGCGCAAGCTCAATAAGGTGCGGTGCTTCAATATCAAAATCATCCGAAAGATCTAAAGAGGGAAAGTTTTTGGCAATATCGCCTTCATCGGCAAGACCGCAATAAGGATCTTCAGGTGCCGCTTTGGCCATAGAAAGAACTCTATCTACAATTTCTTTCAAAGCCTCTTTACTCATATCACTTGTCGAACAGGAAGCTTGTTTTTGACCTATGAAAGCACGCAGGCCGAGATCGGCGCCTTCGGCACGCTCCAGCATATCCACCTTGCCGCCGCGCCACGAAACAGAAAGAGAATCTCCCTGTGCAAAAACAGCATCTACAGAATCTGCGCCCTTCTCTTTCGCAGCACAAATTAAATCATTCAAAAGTTGGCGTGCGTTATCGTCTTCCATAAAAAATTCCTTTGTTTTTTCAATTAATAAAGGTTTTCAACAGTCTTGCCATGAAAAACTTTATAAACATAGATGGAACATTTTTTTTGATTAACTCAGCTTCGCGCCTACGTACTCACGCACCTTATCAATGGCGACACGTTCTTGGCTCGCCGTATCACGGTCACGAACAGTCACCGCCTGATCCTTGAGCGTTTCACCATCCACAGTAATACAATAAGGCGTTCCGGCCTCATCCATACGTGCATAACGCTTACCGATAGACTGCTTAGGATCATACTGGCAGGTGTAATCCTGACGCAAATCCATATAAAGCTTCTCGGCTAGCTCAGGCATGCCGTCTTTGTTCATGAGCGGGAAAATGCCGAGCTTTGTCGGCGCAAGAGAAGGCTTAATCTTCAGCCATTCTGGTGAAGGACGGCTTTCGTCATATTGATAGGCCTCACACAAAAGAAGCAAGACACCACGCGTCAAACCAGAGGCTGGCTCAACAACATGCGGGACATAGCGTTCCTTGGATTCCTGATCGATATAATCAAGCTTTGTTTTGCTAAACTTGGCATGCTGTTTAAGATCATAATCCGTACGATAAGCCACGCCTTCCAGCTCCCCAAAATTAGGTTCTGTAAAGGGCCAACGATATTCGATGTCCGTCGTGCCTTTAGAATAATGGGCAATTTCATCTTCAGGAATAACATGAGCAAAAAGATTTTCCTTTTTGCATCCTGCCACTTCTTCCCACCAACGCATACGCTCATTAACCCAGAACTCATACCACATCATGCCATCTTCGGGTGGGCAGAAGAACTCCATCTCCATTTGCTCAAACTCACGCGAGCGGAAGATAAAGTTGCGCGGCGTGACCTCGTTACGGAAAGACTTACCCACCTGCGCCACACCAAAGGGAGGCCGAACGCGCGAGGTATCCAAAATATTCTTGTACTGAAGGAAAATACCCTGCGCCGTTTCAGGGCGCAGATAGACTTTAGTTTCATCCGTTTGAAGCACACCGTAATGGCTCTCGAACATCAAATTGAAAGCACGCGGATCAGTTAGTGTGCCCGCTTTAGAAGCATCGGGGCCGATGACACGCCCGTGATTTTCAACAGGAATTGATGTCAACGGAATAAGCTCGCTTAAATCAACGTCAAATTTAATACCTTTTTTCCGCCCAAGTTTGTCGGCTTTCTTAGATATCTGATCTTTGGTGTTGTCTCCATCCTGTCCAGAAATATATCCGCTTATTTTAGCATCAGCAGAAAGATATCGCGCACAAATCACATGATCCGCACGATACCGCGATTTTGTCTCACGGCAATCCACCATCATATCCGCAAAGCCCTCGGCATGGCCCGAGGCCTGCCATGTTCTGGGATGCTGAATAATGGAGCTATCGAGACCCACAATGGACAAAGGCTTGCCATCTGGCCCCATAGGTGGACATTCAACCATAGAATGCCACCACGCATCGCGCAGATTATTTTTAAGCTGCACACCCAAAGGCCCAAAATCCCAAAAACCGCCTAAACCGCCATAAATCTCAGAGGCTTGATAAATAAACCCCCGACGCTTGGACAAAGAAACAATACGGTTCATCAAACTGGCTTCAGCTTTGGACATTTTTTCTCACACATATTTTCTAC
>DOBW01000077.1:0-4631 GCA_003504035.1 Rhodospirillaceae bacterium
TGAGGATGGCAAAAAACAGGATGAAAAAGAGTCTGCTTCGCCTGAAGGGACCGATCTTGTTGTTTCTTTTGAAGGATTTGATGGCCCGATTGATCTGCTGCTCACGTTAGCTAGAGAGCAAAAAGTTGATCTTTCAAGGCTTTCTATTCTTGCGCTGGCCGAGCAATATTTGGATTATATTGCTTCAGTTCGGAAATTGCGCCTTGAAATTGCTGCAGATTATCTGGTTATGGCGGCATGGCTGGCCTATTTGAAGTCTCGGCTGCTTTTGCCAGACTTACCTGAAGACGAATCTAATCCTGCGGATATGGCCGAGGCGTTGAAATTTCAGCTTCTTCGGTTAGAGGCTATGCAAAAGGCATCATGTGCGCTTTTTGAAAAGCCTCAATTGGGTACGGATTTCTTCCTGTGCCATGCGGCTGATAAAATGGCAACGCAGATTAAGCCAGTTTATTATCTCCCGCTTTATGACCTTCTCTCGGCACTTGGGGCGCCACAGCGCCGCCGCAAGCCGGAAATCTATGATATTAAACCCACACGCCTTTACAGTATCGAGGAAAGTCTTGAGCGCTTGCGGCGTCTGTTGGGTTCTTTGCCTAATTGGGGAACATTGCAGGGCTTTTTGCCGAATTTGAAAGGGCATGGAACACTGGAGAGTAAATCCGCGATAGCCTCAACTTTTTCTGCCGTTTTGGAAATGGTCAAGGAAGGCGAGTTGGAATTACGACAAACAGATACTTTTGCGCCGATTTATCTCAAGCGTAGCCAGAAAGAAACGTTAACCGAAGGGAAGCATGACGAAAAATGAGTGAGCCAGAAAACAATGCCGACAAAGAAGAAACGCTTTGCCTTTTAGAAGCTGTCTTGTTTGCTAGTGAGGAGCCTTCATCGCTTTCTTTCCTACAGCAGCAAATTGGAGAGAGAGGCAATGTTGCCGAGCTTCTTCAGGAGCTACAGGAGCATTATGCCTCTCGGGGTGTTAATCTTGTCGAGAATGATGGTGTATGGAGCTTTCGCACATCACCTGATCTTGCGCCCTTTATGACCATCACTAAACAGCCGCGCCGCAAACTTAATCGTGCGGCTTCGGAAGTGCTGGCGATTATTGCTTATCATCAACCCGTGACGCGTGGTGAGATCGAAAGTATTCGTGGTGTGGAAACAAGTCGAGGCTCGCTTGATACGCTTCTTGAACTGGACTGGATTAGGCCCGGAAAAAGGCGTGAAACACCGGGAAGGCCTTTAACGTGGAAAACAACTCCTGCGTTTCTCTCGCACTTTAATCTGTCTTCATTGGCCGAATTACCGGGGCTTGATGATCTGAAAGCTGCGGGACTGCTAGATACGCGGCCTGTTTTGGAGACGATGTCGCCGGAAGGTGAGGTGGAAGTCGTTGAAGAAGAGGATGAATTTGCTGATATTTCAGAAGAAGCATGAAACTAAACGTCATTTGACGGACCGCCTAAAAATAAGTATTCTTCATCAGTCATTTAATAGGGAAATCTAAACCATGTCTTTCTGTTGTTGTTGCCTTTGTAGATAATCCGCATCGCTGATGGTGCGGGTCTCACACAGCAGTGTGATTTTAAGCAAGCTTCAACAATTATTTTAAAGAGAGACTAAAATGACTTCCAACCTAACCGACAACACACTTGATTTAGATCAAGCTATTACTTCCATAAAAATTTGGGACCAAATCCGTGATGCCGCGCAAAAGAGCCTCAGGTCCGAGCCTGTCTTGGAAAAAATGGCGCATCATATTGTATTGTCATCCAAGGATATGGCACAGGGGTTAGGGCGACTGCTCAGCCATCAACAACCGGATACGCTTGTCTCGCGTGAGGAGCTTGAAGAGCTTTTTTCTTTTGTTGCCGAGCGTGCGCCTCAGATCATCACTTTTGCTGCCGCTGATTTGGAAGCTGTCTGTGAGCGGGATCCTGCGGCGACAGACTTTTTTGTTCCGTTTCTTTATTTCAAGGGCTTTCATGCCATTCAAATGCATCGTTTTGCTTATTGGTTGTGGCAAAATGGGCGTCAGGATATGGCGCTGTTCCTTCAAAACCGTAGCAGCGTTCTTTATGGCGTTGATATTCATCCGGCGGCCAAGCTTGGAAAAAGAATTGTGTTTGATCATGCAACGGGCATCGTTATTGGCGAAACGGCTGTCGTGGAGGATGATGTTTCTTTGTTTCATGGTGTGACGTTGGGCGGTACGGGCAAGGAGCGCAAAGACAGGCATCCCAAAGTGCGCCAAGGGGCGATGGTGGGGGCTGGCTCAATCCTTTTGGGTAATATCGAAATTGGACACCATGCGCGTGTTGCCGCAGGGAGCGTTGTTTTGAAAGATGTCCGCGCCCATGCCACAGCCGCAGGCTCTCCTGCCAAAGAGGTTAGGGGATAGCAGAAAGAAAAACCCTAAAACGTAATCAATTCTAGGTATTTGGGTGCCATAAAAACTGTGTCACCCTCGCGAAAGCGTGGGTCTAGGGTGGCATAAACCCAAACGCTTTTCTTGTGACTCTGGATCCCCGATCAGGTCGGGGATGACATTTGCTTTAGTTTTTTCTACTTACCCAAGCTCAATGCCAAGAATCGAAGCTCACCGTGACGCTCGACCAGAAGTAGAAGAGGTTTTCCTTCCTTCTTTGCCTTTTTGGCAATTTTTGCGAGGTCTTTAGCTGACGCGACATCTTTTTGTGCCGCTTCGGTGATGACATCTCCTTTTTGAAGACCATTCTCTGCCGCAAGGCCATCAGGTGACAGCTTGAGTACCAGCACACCTTCTGTGTTTTTGTTGATGTCGAAGCGTTTCCGCAACGTGGAAGAAAGAGGTGCTACAGTCATATCCAGCATGTCTATTTTTTCACTGCCTTTAATGTGCGGTGTGAGATCTTTTGTCTCACCTTTTTCTTCGTCCTCATCCTTGGTTTCGAGTTCACCTATCTTGGCTTTAAGGGATATTTTTTTGCCCTTACGCAAGAGTGACACGTTGACCTCTTTGTTAACGTCTGTTTCCGCAACAATGCGTGGGAGACGGTGCATCTCGGCGACATCCTTGCCGTCAAAGGCGAGGATAACATCACCCAGTTTGATTTTTGCTTTCTCTGCAGGGCCGCCCTTTGTAACGCCAGAAACCAGAGCGCCTTGAGCTTTATCCATACCGAGGCTCTTGGCAATTTCAGGTGTGACAGTTTGAATCTTGACACCAAGCCAACCGCGCCGTGTGTGTCCAATTTCTTTGAGCTGTTTAATAACGCCTTTGGCCAAGCTTGAAGGAATAGCAAAGCCGATACCAATGGAGCCGCCTGTTGGTGTGAAGATAGCGGTGTTCACGCCAATCACTTCGCCCTTCATGTTGAACATTGGTCCGCCCGAATTCCCGCGATTGATTGAGGCATCTGTTTGCAGATAGTCATCATAGGGGCCTGAATTGATGTTGCGCGCGCGGGCCGAGATAATACCTGCCGTGACCGTGCCGCCCAGACCGTAAGGGTTACCGATGGCAACAATCCAGTCGCCAACGCGTATTTTATCGCTATCGCCAAAGCTCAAAGCAGGTAGCTTTTTCTTGCTTTCAACTTTTAAAAGCGCGAGATCTGTTTTCTTGTCGTGGCCTACGACTTTGGCAATGAGATTGGTGTCATCGTGCAAAATAACGGTGATCTCATCGGCGTCTTGGATAACGTGATAATTGGTGACGATGTAGCCTGATGAATCAACGACAAAGCCCGACCCAAGCGATGTTGCTTTACGCTTACGTGTTTTTCCTTGTGGGTTTGATTCTTGGTGTCGTTCCATGAACTCTTGAAAAAAATCGCCAAAGGGAGAACCTTCAGGAAATTGAAATTCATGAGCTTGTAAATTGCCGCGCTGAGAAATGGTTTGTGTTGTCGATATATTCACAACGGAAGGAACAAGCTTTTCTGCTAGATTAGCAAAACTTTCAGGTACTTGCGCGGCATGGCAAGACAGTCCAGAGGAAAGAAGAAGGACAAAAGCGAAAACAAAAGATTGAAAGGCGTGACGCATAAGCCGATTCCTTAACCAGAAATTAAAAAGATTCATGAAGCTGGGATACAACTGAAAAAAGGCTCCAATATGGCAAGAGAAGATCCGAATTATTTTGAAGGCGGTTTGTCAAAATATTTCAGGAACTCACCATTAGGATTAAGAAAATAGGTCGTGTTGTCTGGTTTCAGCCCCTCACGATAGGCGAGAAGGGAACGCCAGAAAGCAAAAAACTGAGGATCTTTTCGCGTTGCGTCCGACATAATATCAAGCGCCTTACGATCCCCATTACCTTTGAGCTTTTCGGCCTTACCTTTGGCTTCGGCAACAATAACGGTGGCTTCCTTGTCGGCTTCTACGCGTGTTTGAAGCGCTTCTTGTTGGCCTTGTGCTCTTATTTGAGAGGCTTCTTGTTCACGCTGTGAGCGCATGCGTGCAAAGACAGCATCGCCTGTTTTTTCAGGAAGGTCAGCACGACGGATGCGTACATCAACAATCTCGATCCCGAAATCTTTGACTTCTGTGTTGAGAAGATTGGTAATGCGCGTCATGACCTCGACACGTTCGGTTGAGAGCAGGGCAGCCAGATTGATCTTACCCAACACACTTCGGAGCGTTGAATT
>DOBW01000077.1:4675-6570 GCA_003504035.1 Rhodospirillaceae bacterium
AGCAAAGGATCTTTAATGCGATAGCGCGCAAAAGCATCAACCTGAAGAGGTTTTTGCTCGGCCAACATGATTTCCTGAGAAGGTGCATCAACAGCTAAAACGCGCTTATCAAAAAAGGTTACATTTTGAATGTAAGGCACTTTGAAATGCAGACCTGGTTTTTCCAAAACGCGTATGACATCGCGGAATTGGAAGACAATAGCCAGTTCTGTTTGGCGCACGATAAAAAGTGAATCCATCAAACCAAAGAGGATAAGGACAAGTGCACCAAGAGAGGCAAGAAGGGGTTTTTTCATGGTGTTATTTTTCATTCTTTGTTCTTCTTTTTCAAATCGTGAAGCGGATAGAGCGGTACGGTACCAGAAGTTTTGCCCGTGATGACTTTGTCGGCGCCGGAGAGAATAGCTTCCATTGTCTCAAGATAAAGGCGTTTGCGCGTCACATTACGTGATTTGTTGTAGGCCGCAAGAACTTCTGTGAAGCGTTCGGCTTCACCTTTGGAAATCGCAATTTTCTGATCGCGATAGGCCATGGCTTGTTGAACCAGTTTGGCCGCTTGGCCTTTGGCATCAGGAATGACTTTGTTGACATGGGCGGCTGCCTGATTTTGGAAGCGCTCCATATCCAGCCGCGCATTGACGACATCTTGGAAGGCGTCTTTGACTTCTTCTGGTGCAGCCACAGTCTGTAGGTTGATCTGTGAGACCATAATACCGGCCTTATATTCATTCATCATGTCTTGAAGGCGTGCACGTGCATCTTCGGCAATCTGGCCTCGTCCTTTGGTAAGTGCAAACTGGAGTTTGTTTTGACCAATGACTTCGCGCATGACACTTTCAGCCGCCATTTTGATGGTTACGTCAGGATCTCTAATCTCAAACAGATAATTGGCAACATCGGCAATACGCCAGAAAACCGTGAACTGAACATCGATGATGTTTTCATCCTGTGTCAGCATGAGGCTTTCTTCTGGTATAGATTGTGTTGCGCTGTTGTTGCGCCGCGAGATATTACGAAAACCGATTTGGATTTCATTTTGTGAGGTCACGATAGGCAGAAGAACATCTTCAATCGGCGTAGGCATATGATAGTGCAGTCCTGGAAGTTCCGTTCTGTTCATGGCGCCAAAACGCATTACAACGCCCATTTGGTTGGTGCCCACCATATAGATGCCACTTAAAAGCCAAAGACCGATCAAAGCGGCCAATCCTAGCAAGATGGCATGAACATGACCATTTGGTTTAAGGGGGCCCATCATCTCTTTGATTCTTTGCAAAGCTTCCTCAATATCTGGCGGTGGCGTAACATTATTTGGAGGGCCTCCATTGCCACGGCCTTGGCGTCCCCAAGGGGAGCCGGATGGATTATCTTTTTTGCCGCTTTTGTCGCCTTTGCTTGGGCCCCATGGGCCTTCATTATCATTCCAGTTCATCGAGGACTCTTTTTAAATAAGTGAGGGAACCTACTTTAGGGATCGTTTACGCCGAGCACAAGGGGGTCTTTTGCCCTGTGGACTTTTCTTTTTAGTGTCTTTTTTGTCCGTTTTCTCCTCGTTTTCGAGGATAGTGAAGCGCATACCGCCTGTAAGCCTGTCGGTTTCATCAAGGCGGACTTTAACGGGTTGCGCGAGTTGGTAGCTTTTTCCCTTGCGCTGTCCGACAAGGGCTTGCAGCTTTTCATTCAGCTCATAATAGTCACGAGGAAGAGAATGAAAGGGCACTATGCCATCTGCGCCTGTTTCATCCAACCTCACAAAAAGACCAAAGCGCGCTACGCCACTGACGCGGCCTGTAAAGACATTACCTACACGATTTTCGAGAAAGAGGGCGGTAAAGCGATCCGTTGCTTCACGCTCGGCTGTAGCGGACCGCCGCTCGGTAGCCGAAATATGCTCA
>DOBW01000095.1:0-1209 GCA_003504035.1 Rhodospirillaceae bacterium
AATCCTGAATGCCGAATCCTGAATGCTTTTGATGCAGCAGGACTGGATCGCCCAAATCTTTCTGAGCCTCCAAGCAGTCGGCTCGCGATAATGTTACCCGAAAGAAGGATTACATTTCGCATAATAGATAGGTGTGCCTTGCCGCACACCATCCGAACCACGAACCGGCATATAGAGATCCCCGCCCTTAAACTGGCACACCTCATATTCCACGTTATTCTCAAGCTTTTTCGCGAGATTTACCGGCAGAACCTTTTTCGGCAAAGAAGATGTGCTGTCATTCCACCAATGACCTTCTTTTGCTACAGGGTTCGCCCTTAAGGGCGTTTCTTCTCTTTGCTCAAGGATTCTGTCTCTCTCGCCTTCCCACGTCCTTTCCTTACGAGGAAGCACAAGCGGTTCCGCCCGCATCTTTGCGCTTTTCTTCTTAAGAGGAGCACGCACCTTGCCTCTCCGTACCCGAGGTTGTTTCCGTTTTTGTTTTGACTGCTCACGCAACTCTGAAACCACAGACGGTGGCTTCTTTTTAGTGTAATATTCTTCTTTGAAAAACACACAAAGCTGGTAAATGATCGGGATGGAAACAAAAATAGACAAACCAGCAAAAACTGTCTTGAAAACACACAAGCCAAAGCCAGAGGTAAAGTAAGGGTCAGAAGAACTAGACGATGATGAAGAGGAATTTGTTGTTGGGGTCGTAGAAAAGGGATCTTCATATTTTGGATTCAAACATATCTCATTTCCCGAACCCAAATATTTTGAGTTTCTCCCTCCATCTAAAAGCCCAGAACCACCATCAATACTGTACGGACGCTGTATAATATCCTCCATATAAAAACCCTCCCACTACATGTTACCTTTTAAAGAAAAGAAGTTTTATCACCACAGACCACGAAAGTAAAACATCATAATGCTGTAATAAACATACTAAAAACATCGTTTTTAACTGTTTTTGGAGTAATAATGCGATGAAAGGATATAAAAAAACACCTATCCCGTTCGTCATCCCTCTTCCGTCATTCCNNGGCCGGAATCTAGCATCCCAAAGGAGTGCAAAGGCCGACAGGCCTTTTAAAGAGCTTCGCTCTTTATGCCCTGCAAAAGCAGGCCACTGGATTCCGGCCTTCGCCGGAATGACGAGAATGGGGGGGGCGAAGAACAAGAGAGAGCATGATGTGAAAAGAATTCTGAATGCCGAATCCTGAATGC
>DOBW01000095.1:1315-9751 GCA_003504035.1 Rhodospirillaceae bacterium
TTGATGCAGCAGGACTGGATCGCCGCGCTTCGCTCGCGATGACAATTCTGGGTGTTTAAAGAAATCCTATATTGCTTCCAAAAGCGGCGACATGTTAAATAAGTAAAATGATATGGTTTTTTTCTCAATGAATGTACCGTCCTCAGCACCACGCTCCAACATACCCGACATGCCAAGCGTGGATGATCTTTTGCCCTATCTTCGGCAAATTGATGAAAACCGTTGGTATTCTAATTTTGGGCCTCTTGCCCAGACCTTCGAGACGCGCTTCGCGCAACGCATGGAAAAAGCGCATAAACTACCAGATAAAACACTCTCTTGCGTCGGGTTGGCCTCGGGGTATCAAGCGTTGACGATCGGCTTGCGCCTTTTGGGTGTAGTGCCAAATGACAAAGTACTTATCCCTTCTGTGACCTTTCCGGCTTGTCCTCTGGCCGCCGCACCTTTGGGCGCCGAGGCCATTTTAAGTGATGTCGACCCCCAAACATGGACACTCACGCCCGAAATTGCACGCCAAGCAGCCTCAAAAATGAAGTTAGCGGCTGTTATGTCCGTTTGTGTGTATGGTTTTCCTCTTCCCGCCGAAGAATGGGACGCTTTTTCACGCGAAACAGGCGTTAAAGTCATCATTGATGCCGCCGCCGCCGTTGAAGCGCAAAAATATCCTGAAACCTGTCTTGTGGCACACAGCCTGCACGCGCTGAAGCCTTTTGGTATTGGCGAAGGCGGATTACTTGTGGCACGTGATCCCGACCTGATCCAGCAAGCACGCGAACGGATCAATTTTGGCATGAAAGATCACATCACATATCAAACAGGTGAAAACGCTAAAATGAGCGAATATCACGCCGCTGTAGGACTGGCGCAGCTTACGCGGTGGGAAGACATAAAAAAACGCCGTCAAAAAATCTATGAGACCTACAAGCTTTTCTTCGAAAGCCTTCAGGATCTGACTTCTATTCATCCATTACTTGAAAAAACAATTGCAAGTTCTTTAATGATAAGCCTAAAAGAGGGTAATGCTTTGGAGGTTTTTAACCGCCTTCAACAACAAAATGTCGCTGTACATCACACCTATTTGCCACCGCTGTACGAACATCCCGCCTTTGCTGGTCTGGAAGTAACCGGAAAAGAAGGTGCGAATGAAATAAAGCACAAAGCACTTGGGCTGCCGTTTCACGCCTTTCTTTCAGATGAAGAAATTGGCAAAATTGTCCAAAAGCTACGCGAGTCGCTTTAAGCTCGGCCAAGTTATGCTATAAGCTTTCAACAATACCTCTCATTCAAGGATTCGCGCTGTGCCTCGATTGTTGCTTTCCCATCTCCTTCTTCTTTTCGTCCTTCTTGGAACTGTTTGCGCCTGCGCAAGCGGCAAGGCTACCCTTCCAGAAGAAAAAACGGTTACTGAACTTTATACCGAAGCCACCGCACTCATGAGCCAAAAGGACTACAAAGAAGCTGCCCACCGTTTTCAAGAAGTTGAACGCCAGCATCCCTATTCCCTCTGGGCAACACGTGCGCAACTTATGGCCGCCTATGCCCAATATCAGGACATGGATTATGATGCCGCCATCTCTGCACTGGACCAATATATCCAACTCCACCCTAGCAGTGACAACATCGCCTATGCATATTATCTACGTGGCTTATGCAGCTATGAAAGAATTGCCGATGTGCGCCGCGACCAAGGTCATACCCATCACGCTTTAAATGAATTGCAAACTATTATTCGTCGTTTTCCTGAAACATCCTATGCCAAGGATGCCGTGCTCAAAATAGCACTCATCAACGATCATCTTGCTGGTGCAGAAATGGAAATTGGGCGGAACTATCTTGCACAAAAACTCTATACAGCAGCGATTGGACGCTTTCGCACTGTCATAGAAAAATATCAAACCACAAGTCACGTTCCCGAGGCTTTGCACCGCCTTGTAGAGGGCTACATAATTCTTGGCATCAAAGACGAAGCCCAAGCCACCGCTGTCGTTTTGGGACATAATTTCCCTGGAAGTCCGTGGTATCAAGACAGCTACAATCTTCTTATTAAAAATAATATAGAACCCAAGCCCAACAATAAAAGTGAACATAAAAGTTGGGTCAATGGTGTATGGCGCGACCTTTTTTGAAAGACTCCAGCTTTTTTTTGAAAGGCTCTAGGATGTGTTAACATCTCTTATTATCCAAGATGTCGTTCTAATTGATCGACTTGAAATTACCCTTACAAAAGGGCTTAACGTCTTCACGGGCGAGACAGGCACTGGCAAATCAATTTTGATGGATGCGCTCTCGCTTGCACTCGGCGCACGCGCAGATGCAAACCTTGTTCGAAGCGGCACGCAGCGCGCCATCACAACGGCTGGTTTTGAAAGCCCCTTTCCGGCAGAACTCACGCTTCTTTTGGAAGAACAAGGTCTCGCTTTTGAAGATCTTTTGATCCTGCGGCGCATTGTTGGAAAAGACGGAAAAAATCGTGCATTTGTCAATGATCAGCCAATAAGCGTTTCTCTTTTAAAAAAAATAGGCGGGCTTCTTCTTGAAGTGCATGGCCAATTTGAAACGCATGGCCTGCTTAATCCCATAACGCACCGGTCCCTTCTTGATTCTTTTGCAAATCTTGGCACCCTTAAAAAGAAAACAAGCGCCGCCTATACTTTGTGGCAAAAAGCACAAAAAGATCACGCCCACGCCCTTAAAATACAAAACCAAAGTGAAGCCGAAGCCGACTTTCTCCGTATGGCGGTGGCCGAGCTGGATGAGCTTGCGCCAGAAGAAAGCGAGATTGATAATCTCAGCGAAAAACGTAAAACACTTCAGTATCGCGAAAAGATTCTGGACGCGCTGCAAAATAGCAAAAAAGCTTTATCCGGTGAACGCGGAGCAACTTTTGCTTTGGCCAAAGCGGGAAAAACGCTTTCCCGCATTGCCGACAAAGCCGAAGAAGTTGATCACATCCTGTCCATCGTAGACCGCGCCGCAGCTGATGTTGATGATGCCTGCCGGCAAATCATAAGCTTCGCCCATACCATTGATACTGACAGCCAAACGCTCGACACCATAGAACAGCGCCTTTTCCAACTTCGTGCCGTTTCACGAAAGCATAATGTGGCCCCCGAAAATCTTGGCACATTATGTGAAGAATTACGCGCCAAACTGAATCTTATCGACGATCAAACAGGCGAACTTGCGCGTTTGGAAAAAGACATGCAGCAAGCCCGCGCAACCTATCAAAAGCTGGCACAAGAACTCAGCGAGAAACGCAACCTCGGCGCGATTAAGATGAGCAAAGATGTCATGAAAGAATTGCCGCCTTTAAAATTTGAGCGCGCCATTTTTTCTGTTCTTTGTGAAACACTGCCCGAAGAACAATGGAAAAATGATGGCATGGATCACATCTCTTTCCTCGCCGCCACCAATCCCGGCGCACCAGCAGCGCCACTCCACAAAGTCGCTTCGGGCGGCGAGCTATCCCGCTTTATGCTGGCCATTAAAGTTGTTCTGGCCAAAGCAGACCTTGTTGAAACGCTTGTCTTTGACGAAGTCGATTCAGGCATTGGCGGCGCAACAGCTTCTGCTGTCGGAGAAAGGCTGGTGAAGCTGAGTGAAAATGTACAGGTTCTTGTTATCACGCACAGCCCTCAGGTAGCAGCGCTAGGCCATCATCATTTACGCACGACCAAAGAAGTGAAAAACGAAAAAACAATATCAAGCGTTGCCTCTTTGAATGCCGCCCAACGCCTTGAAGAAATCGCACGCATGCTAGCCGGAACGGAAACAACCGATGCAGCGCGCAAAGCAGCCATGAGCCTTATTGAAGATTCTCCTGCCACCACAAAAACCGCAAAGCGTGCGAGAAAAGCATGAGCAAGAAATCAACCAAGACACCTTTGCCAACACCGCTTGAAGCCCGCGCAGAAATGGCACAACTTGCAGAGAAAATTGCGCACCACGACACGCTCTATCATCAAAAAGATGCACCCGAAATAACAGACGCCGCCTATGACACACTGCGCGCACGTTATCGCGCACTCCATCAAGCTTTTCCCGATCAAGTTCCTTCCCATGATCCCGAGGAAAAAGTTGGGGCCGCCATAGCCGAAGGTTTCAGTAAAATTAAGCACAGCGTTCCTATGCTTTCTTTGGGCAATGCATTTACCGATCAGGATGTCGAAGATTTTGAAGCCCGTTTACGCAAATTTTTAAATCTTGATGAAACGGTCCCAGTCACATGGATGGCCGAGCCCAAAATAGATGGTCTCTCCGCTTCTTTGCGCTATGAAAAAGGAGAGCTTGTCTTGGCCGCTACACGCGGCGATGGACAGACCGGTGAAAACATCACGGGTAATGTGCGCACCATTAAAAATATCCCGCACAAACTCAGCGCCCCCTTCCCTGATATCTTAGAAGTGCGCGGCGAGATTTATATGGATCGTCCTTCGTTCTTTGCACTCAATAAAAAAAGGCAAGAAGAATGGGAAACAGTTTTTGCCAATCCGCGCAATGCCGCCGCCGGAAGTGTTCGCCAACTTGATAGCCAAATTACCGCGTCGCGATCGTTGGGTTTTTTCGCTTATGGACTCGGCGAAAACACAGAAAAGTCGATACGTTATCAAAAAGACCTAAGGTATCACTTGAAGAGATGGGGCTTCACGCTCAACGAGCCTTCGCGCCTATGCAACGGCACAAAAGAACTTCTGGCTTATTATCATGAAATCGAAGCCGCGCGTCACGGAATGCCTGTCGATATTGATGGTATTGTTTATAAAATTGATGCATTCGATTGGCAAGAAAGACTGGGCTTTGTCGCCCGCGCTCCACGCTGGGCCATCGCGCATAAATTTGCCGCCGAAAAAGCCGAAACAAAACTCACCAACATTCTTATTCAAGTAGGACGAACAGGCGCCCTCACGCCCGTGGCCGAGCTAGAACCAGTCAATGTTGGCGGCGTTATGGTCAGCCGCGCAACCCTTCACAATGAGGATGAGATTAAGCGCAAAGACATTCGTGTCAGCGACATTGTTACGCTTCAACGCGCCGGAGACGTCATTCCACAAATCATCAAAGCCGACCTGAAACGCCGACCTAAAAATGCAAAAGCCTTTGTATTTCCGGATCATTGCCCCGCTTGTGACTCGCTGGCAGTACGTGAAGAAGGCATGGCGGTACGCCGTTGCACAGGAGGTCTTGTTTGCCCTGCACAAGCGCTAGAGCGCCTACGTCACTTTGTGGCACGCACAGCCTTTAATATTGAGGGCTTTGGTGAACAACGCCTGCGTGAGCTTTGGGAAGATAAACTCATCCAAACACCCGTTGATATTTTTACGCTCAAGAAACATCGTGAAACCTTGGCCGTCCGCGAAGGATGGGGAGAAAAATCAGCCGACAATCTTATTGCTGCTATCGAAGCACGGCGCACCATTTCCTTGAGCCGTTTCATTTTTGCGCTAGGCATTCCCCAAGTGGGAGAAGCCACAGCCAAACTTCTTGCACGTCACTACCTCACCTTGTCAACGTGGCGCACATCCATGAAAAAAGCGCAAGATCCAGAAAATGAAGCCTACCTCGATCTTATAGGCATTGATCAAATTGGTTCTTCTATCGCAACTGACATCACAGCCTTTTTTGCCGAAAAACATAACATTGCTGTTTTGGAAGCTCTTGAAAAAGAGCTTTCTATTGAATCCTATACGCCGCCACCTTCAACCGGCTCGCCGCTGGAAGGAAAAATCATTGTCTTCACAGGAACACTGGCCAAGCTGAGCCGAATCGAGGCCAAAGCCAAAGCCGAAACCCTTGGTGCCAAGGTAGGCGGATCAGTCTCTGCCAAAACAGATTATCTCGTTATAGGCGCCAATTCTGGCAAAAAAGCTGAAAAAGCTGAAAAACTTGGGGTTAAAGTCTTAAACGAAGAAGAATGGCTTGCTATTCTTAAGGATTATTGAAGGCTTAAGGAGTAAAAGACTGTCTAAGCTCTGTACAAAAGCTTCCTTTTTGCTTACCTTTCCGAAGGCTTCTCAGCCCTATTAAATTCTTGCCACAAAAGGCTCTACAACAATGGACACGCAAGATAATTCAAAAGATTTCGCGCAGCAGGCGTTAGAAGAGCTGAGCAAATCTGAGCTCAAGCCAACGCCAGATAATTTTTCTGTTTATTATAATTATTTCTCGGACAGCAATCCCAACCTAAAAATGGCGATAAATATGCTACTTGAGCAATATGGGAAACTTAATCAAACCCAATGCACAGAGCTCTTTCTCGCCCATATCAGCCTTGATGCTGAAAGCAAGGTTTTACAAACCACAACAACCAGCATTGAAGACGAAGTCAAGAAAATGATGGGTGTTTTAACGAAGTCAGCATCAGACACAAAACAATACAACCAGACTTTGGATGCGTTTTCCGGCAACTTGCAATCACCGGACTCAGTTGACCAAATCCGAGGTGCCGTTTCTCGTGTTGCCAACGAAACGCGGATTATGGCTGAACAAAACCAACGGCTCCATGCACAGCTCTCCCAATCAACGCAGCAACTGACGGAAATGCGCTACAACCTTGACGAGGTTCGTAAAGCTTCGCTCATGGACCCGCTTACCGAGGTTGGAAACCGCAAGTTCTTTAGCAATGAAATTGCACGTGTCATTGAAGAAGCCAAAGAGTCAGAAACGCCTTTATCCATGCTTATGGCAGACATTGATCATTTTAAAAATTTCAATGATACCTATGGCCATCTTATTGGTGATGAAGTTCTTAAGCTTGTCGCCAGAACATTGGTCGAAAATCTCAAAGGACGTGATATCATTGCGCGTTATGGTGGCGAGGAATTTGTTATACTTCTCCCGCGCACAACGGTGAAGGACGCCATACGCGTAGGCGACCAACTTCGCTCCATTTTGTCTACTAAAAATGTGCGCCGCCGCCGAACGAATGAAACTCTTGGCGTTATCACTATTTCAATTGGCGCAACGCAACATCTTGAAGGGGATACCCACGACTCCTTTATCGCGCGTGCGGATGCAGGTCTTTACAAAGCCAAAGAAACAGGTCGTAACAAGGTCATGGCTCAAGAAGAAGACCCACCACAGGAATAAAATTGGCTCGTACAATCGTTTCAACAAACGTCTATGTTGTCGTGACAACAGTCCCCGCAATAAGATCATGCAGGGCTTGTTTCTTTTTTGTGAAAAGCGCCATGATATAGCCCAACAAAAGAGGAAAAGCCGAAAGAATTTTGGAAAAATAGCGCACACTCGCACGGCCAAAGCTCAACTGCTTACCTGCCTCATCCACAACACGTAACTTCATAGCACGCTTACCAAGCGTAGCGCCACGCTCAGAGCTTTCAAAAGCAGCGAAATAAAACCAGTCCAACGCAACCAACAAAGCCCAATAAGAAGGGGCAAAAGCCGTTCCCACCGCAAGCATAGGCGTGGCCACAACACCAACCAAGAAAAGAAGCACACCAATAGCAGGCAAAATAAGAACGATTTTGACGATAAAGAGAATAATTTGATCAATCAGGAGCGCGATAAAGCGATCCATAAAAGCCCCATAGGGCATTTCTTTTATGTCAATCTCTTTACCCGAGGTCGGCGGAATAATGGTTTGTGCAGTCATGTATTGGCTCTCCTTCACGAAAGGTTTGCAACCCAATCCGATTTAAATTGGGATAACTATAACAGAAAGTTGGCGCCCCGTGTCTTTTTCTCCCGCAAGGCTGCTTCGACGATAACTGAAAAAAACCGCTTCGTCTTTACAAGTATCGGCAGGCGACGGCGAGATATTCTCAAGGCCGGCACATTTCAGCTTTTGGACAACATAAGAAGGCAGATCAAACATCAAGCATTTTTCTTTTTCGGCTTTTTTAAAAAAAGCAGTATTTTCTCTGTCCTCAGCAATAAACGGCGCGCAAAAAGCATCCTCCACTTCATAAGAAGCGCGGCCAATGCAAGGCCCAACCGCTGCACAAATATTTCGTCTTTGTGCGCCAAGCTTTTCCATTTCCAAAAGCGTGTTTTCAATAACGCCACCTAAAGCGCCGCGCCATCCGGCATGCGCAGCCCCGATAACGCCAGCATCCTTATCCGCCAATAAAACAGGCGCACAGTCCGCCGTTAAAATGCCAAGGGCAACTCCTGCAAGCTTCGTGACAAGCGCATCTGCCTGCGGCATATGCGCTGCACTCCATGGTTCGGTGACGTTCACAACATCTGCAGAATGAACCTGCTGGCAACTAAGAAGATGACCTGCCTGCACGCCAAGTTGCGCTTCTATGCTTTCTCTATTCTTGGCAATTTTAGCCGGATCATCTTGTGAACTAAAACTGGTGTTCAAGGCTTCATATGTGCCTGCGCTCACGCCCCCTTGGCGTGTAAAAAAACCATGAGGTAAAAACATCAGATTGTCAGCTTGAAGAAAAGGGATCATGAGAAACCTATAGC
>DOBW01000154.1:0-2319 GCA_003504035.1 Rhodospirillaceae bacterium
AGGAAACTGACGGGCTTTTTTGTGGCAATCAAATACCTAGAATTGTCATGCCGGACAAGCGATATGCCGAAGGCATAGCGTGCTGATCCGGTATCCATCTCACTTCCTTTCCAACAAAGTGCTTAGATTAAAATTTCTGGTGATGGATCCCGCATCACGCCTCCGCTTTCGCTTCGGCTGCGCGGGATGACGAGAGAGATTGATTGCTGGATTGCCACACTCCTTTTGGTCGTTCGCAATGACGTGAAAAATAAAAATCGCGTCATTCCGGCGAAGGCCGGAATCCAGCGTCCCGAAGGGATGCAAAGGCCGATAGGCCTTTTAAAGAGCTTCGCTCTTTATGTTCTGTGAAAGCAGATCATTGGATTCCGGCCTTCGCCGGAATGACGAGAGAGGGTACGGAATGACGAGGAGCGGGCCGGAGGACACGGTTTTTATCGAAATAAAAAACGGCCCCTTTTTTAGGGGCCGTTTAAATTTTATACCCAGCACTTTATCGTGTTTCATTAAGTGTGCAAACAATCGAACATAGATTGGGATTGTTTTTTTGAGCGACAATACAGCAATTAGGAGCAAGGTGTGTGCCTCCATCGGCAGCAGGCGGAAGAGATTTTGTCGTGAGGCAGCTTTGACTATTAAGATATTCATTTTCAAAAAAACCGCCAGCAGGGGCGCGAACGCCAAAGTTTTGTCGCACGCACCGATTAGCCTTAGTGAAAATATCTACGTAATATCTTCCCATATCATTTCCTTCTGAGAGGGCGTGGGGGCAAATAAAAGCACCTCTACAATAAGCTTTGCCAAAAGAATGGCCTAGTTCTTCTGTCTTTTCTTCTTCCTCTTCAGCATGAACGGGGGAGAAGGAGAGCATGAGGGCAAAAAGAAGGGCGAGGGCGGCTGTGCGGTGCATAGGGGGCCTCCAAGTTGGGAAAGCGATAAAATGAATCTTCCCTTCTTTTTAGCCGATTTTTGTCTTAAAGTTCAAGGAACTTCCTTTATTTATTTATCCTGTGGGTTTTGGGTTTATGTCTTCAGTTTCTCTTACGCTTGGCGCTGATGGTCGGCTTGATAAGGTTTTGGCTTTGGCCGCGCAAGAGCAAGCCTCTGATCAGGGGCTTTCACGGGTGCGCCTTCAGTGTCTTATCAAGGGTGGGCATGTTACCTGTGATGGGGTTGTTCAAAATAACCCCAGTGCCAAGGCTCGGATAGGGCAGGTATATCAGCTTGATATCCCGCCGCCTGTCGAGGCCACGCCCCAGCCGCAAAATATTCCGCTTGCGGTTCTTTTTGAGGATGAAGATCTTTTGGTCTTAGACAAGCCCGCAGGGCTTGTAGTGCATCCAGCGGCAGGCAATTATGATGGCACGTTGGTGAATGCTTTGCTCTTTCATTGCGGGGCGAGTCTTAGTGGTATTGGCGGCACAGCGCGGCCTGGAATCGTTCACCGGCTGGACAAGGATACAAGTGGTTTGATGGTTGTAGCTAAGAATGATTTTACGCATCAGGCGCTTACCACGCAATTCTCAGACCGTAGCTTAAGTCGTGTCTATAACGCCTTGGTTTGGGGGGCACCAGCGCCTCTTTCGGGAGAGATTGAGGGTGCCATAGGCCGTCATTCGCGGCATCGCCAGAAAATGGCTGTGGTAACGCGTGGCGGCAAAGAGGCTTTGACACGCTATAAGGTTCTGGAGATTTTTGAGGCAGGGATAACCTCCCTCGTGGAGTGCCGCCTTGCTACGGGGCGCACGCATCAAATCCGTGTGCATATGGCTCATATAGGGCATCCTGTTGCAGGGGATCCTCTTTATGCGGGGCGGCGTGGACGCGTGGCAGCCGGAGAAAAGGGCTCTGTAGGGCTTTTGCAAGCTTTTCCAAGACAAGCGCTTCATGCGGGCGAGATTTCCTTTATTCACCCCCGTACAGGCAAAAAGAACCGTTTTACCTCCCAATATCCGGCGGATATGCAGGCTCTCATTAAGGCCTTGAAAAAATAAAAAACATAGCTATTTAAAGGATGTAGCGCCTCTTTTAAGGCTTGCCACAAGAATGCCTTTTGCGGCTTAAAGCGCCTCGTGGTAGAGTGCGCTCAGTAAAATATGTTGAAGAGGAGCCTCACTTGAACGTAACCACCGCCAGTTTGCCTGTCTTAAAAGGAGAAGGAAATCTTGGTTTCTACCTCCGCGAGATTCGTAAGTTTCCTATGCTCGAGCCACAAGAGGAATATTCTTTGGCTAAGGCTTGGCGCGAAGAGGGTGATCTTGATTCTGCCCATAAACTTGTCACGAGCCATTTGCGTCTTGTGGCCAAGATTGCGATGGG
>DOBW01000154.1:2429-3205 GCA_003504035.1 Rhodospirillaceae bacterium
TGGCAACTTATGCCATGTGGTGGATCAGGGCGGCGATTCAAGAATATGTTTTGCACTCATGGTCGCTTGTCAAAATGGGAACAACGGCCTCACAAAAGAAATTATTTTTCAATCTCCGTCGTCTTAAACGCGACATGAAAGCCATTGACGATGGCGAGCTTTCACCAGATCAAGTGTCTTATATTGCAAAAAGTCTTGTGGTTCCAGAAAGGGAAGTCATTTCCATGAACCGCCGTTTGATTGGTGGGGATCAGTCGCTTAATGCACCAATTATGCACGGCGATGCTGGTGCTGGGGAATGGCAGGACTGGCTTGCAGATGATAGAGCTTCTCAGGAAGATAATCTTGGCGACGCGCAGGAAACAGCGCAACGTCAGAAATTGCTTACAAAAGCCATGACGTCACTCAATGAACGTGAACGCGACATCATTACATCTCGGCGCTTGAGCGATCCACCGATTACATTGGATGGTCTTTCACAAAAATTTGGCGTTAGTCGTGAACGGATTCGTCAAATTGAAGTTCGCGCTTTTGAAAAACTTCAAGAGAAGATAACAAAGACAGCGCGGGACGAAGGCTTGTTGATCGAAGCTTAGATTTCTTATCTTTCCTTGTCATACCGGACAAGCGTGCGCGATAAGCGCACAGCGCCGATCCGGTATCCATCTCACTTTCTTTGCAGCAAAATACTTAGATCGAAATTTCAGGTGATGGATACCGGATCGGCACATCCTCTGCTTTGCATCGGATGTTTGTCCGGCATGACGATTCTAGGC
>DOBW01000078.1 GCA_003504035.1 Rhodospirillaceae bacterium
GGTGCTTTTTCGCGCCGTGCGTTTGAAAACGACAAGCTGGATTTAACCGAAGCTGAGGCTATTGCCGATTTAGTCGACGCCCAAACAACCGCGCAGCGCAAACAGGCGCTGCGGCAAATGGACGGTGAGCTGGGGCGACTTTACACCCGTTGGGCGCATGAGCTGACACATGTTTTGGCTTTGAGTGAAGCTGAAATAGATTTTGTGGAAGAAGAAGGTATTCCTCAGGAAATCTCCATGGGTCGTGAAGAAACCGTGACACGGCTTACGCAGGAAATAAAAGACCACATTAACGATAATCATCGCGGCGAAAAATTGCGCGAAGGCTTTATGGTAGCGCTTCTTGGCGCGCCCAACACAGGAAAATCGAGCCTTCTTAATGCGTTGGCGCAGCGTGACGCTGCGATTGTCGCCGATACCCCTGGGACAACACGTGATGTTATTGATGTTCAGCTTGATCTTGGTGGATACCCTGTGACATTGGCCGATACGGCGGGGCTTCGCGGTGCAGCAGACGACATTGAAAGCGAAGGTGTGCGCCGTGCCCTTGCTCGAGCCGAGCAGGCGGATTTTAAAATCCTTCTTTTTGATGGAAGCCAAGGCGTGTTGATGGATTCTGAAACAAGAGCGCTTTGTGATTCCTCAAGTCTGATTGTTGTGAACAAAAAAGATAAAATGGAAAACCAACAGATTTTTGCACAAGAACCCTTTTTTACCGAAGCGCTTTTTATATCGGCCAAAACGGGCGCTGGCGTCACAGAAATGACTGCGCGTCTTGTTCAGGAAATCGAAAAACAGTTTGTTTTTGCCGAGGCTCCTGCTTTAACGCGCGCGCGTCACCGCCAAGCTTTGCAAGAATGTGCGAAACATTTAGACCGCGCAAGCAAGGCTACGCAAACAGAGCTTTGTGCTGAAGATTTGCGTCTTGCCGTGCGCGCTTTGGGGCGCATTACAGGGCGCGTTGACGTTGAAGATTTACTGGATTTAATTTTTAGCTCTTTTTGTATCGGCAAATAAAAGAGCGCTATTCTTTAGCTATAAGCGGAGCTTCTTTGATTTCATCAAATTTTGAAAAATCAATGATGGGGTGATTGTTTTTGTCACGACCAAAAAGGCTTACAAAGCGATAACCAAAAACAATTTCTTCATAATTATAAGCAAACCGACCATGAACTGTTTGGCCAAACGTATCATCGATTCCAGAGAGAAGAACAACTATCTCCGTTTGACTTTCACGTAAAGATTTCTCTGTTTCACCAAAAAGAGGTGAGCTTGCATCAATGGAGTGCCTAATGGTCCATGTCAGATTGAAGAAAGAGCTTGTCGAGCGCAAAAGCTTTAAATCATAAATGCGACGAACTTTTTCGCCCTCTAACGTCATTTCGTTACGCGCCAGAGAGGCGCTGATCTGAGCCTGAAGAATTTGGTTACCGCGCCGGTTGGCGGCACGGAAAATAAGTGTTGGAATACCTTCAAAAAGAGACACGGCAGCATAATGTGTAAACATAACGCGCGATGAAGGACGTGAAAAACGGCTGAACAAAAGGCCTGTAATAAGACCAAAGGAACACCATCCAACAAAGGATTCAATCGTTACAAGAATGTTGGCATAGAGGCTTTGTGAGTTCAGATCATTAAAGCCGAGTGTCGAAAAAACGTGAACGCTAAAGAAAAAATGATCAAAGAAATTATGAGGTCGTGCGGTGTCTATGCCGCTTTCATCGAGAAGATACAGGCCTCCAAAAAAGGCGTTGACGGCAACAAAATAGAGGCCCGCGCTTAAAAGAAGACGGAAAAGCGTTGCGTTTAAAAGAAAGTGATTCCAATCAAAAATACGGTAATGAGAAAGGCCATGTTTTTTGATGTTCACGCGCCCATCGCGCGCAATAAAACGATGAACCTGCTCCTCTTTATATGAAGCTGCGTCTTGAGCGCTTTTTTTGTGAAGTGCATCTTTGTGGCGAATGAATTTGCGGCGTTCTTTTTTCATGACCCTTTTTAACCTTGATAAGCGAGAGCGGCAAGTCTCTTGCTGATTGCTTTCGCGCTGTCTGGGCTATATATCCTGTCTCATGAATGAGCAGAGCGAAAAAGATTTTGACATTATTGTCATTGGCGGAGGGCATGCTGGTTGTGAAGCTGCTGCCGCTGCTGCGCGCATGGGCGCGAAAACACTTTTGGCAACACATAAAAAAGCAACGCTTGGCGAAATGTCGTGCAATCCCGCTATTGGTGGACTTGGCAAAGGTCAGATGGTGCGGGAGATTGATGCGCTTGACGGGCTGATGGGCCGCGTGGCCGATGTGTCCGGCATTCAATTTCGTGTTTTAAATCGTAGCAAAGGCCCTGCCGTACAAGGCCCTCGCTGTCAGGCAGATCGTGCACTTTATCGTGCGGCGATGCGCGAAGCTTTAGAAAAGCAAAAAAATCTGACCATCCGTGAAGGCGCGATTGAAGATTTGACGCGTGATGAAAAAGGTCTTTTTACGGTGGTTTCGGAAGACGGTACAAAATATTTTTCGCGTGCCGTTATAGTTACGACAGGAACTTTTTTAAATGGTTTGATGCATATTGGTTCGCGTCAAATTGTGGGTGGTCGTGCCGATGAGCCACCTTCGGTGGGATTGGCCAATGCATTGAAAAGGCTCGGATTTTCCCTTGAAAGACTCAAGACAGGAACCCCTGCGCGGCTTGATGGGAAAACCATTGATTGGGGTCGTTTACCCTCTCAGCAAGGGGATGATCCGCCCGAGCCTTTTTCCAGCATGACCAAAGAAATTACAACGCCGCAGATTGTTTGCGGTATAACGCACACGAACGAAAAAACGCACGAGATCATCCGTGCTAACTTTGATCGCGCCCCTCTTTTTTCAGGTCAGATTAAAGGTATTGGGCCGCGCTATTGTCCTTCGATTGAAGATAAAATTGTTCGTTTTGCCTCACGCACAGGGCATCAAATCTTTTTAGAGCCCGAGGGATTGAATGACGATACGGTTTATCCTAATGGCATTTCAACCTCCCTTCCCCAAGATGTCCAAGAGGATATGATCCATACAATTGTTGGTTTGGAGAAAGTTCGGATTCTTCGCCCTGGTTATGCGGTTGAGTATGATTTTTGCGATCCACGAGGTCTTCGCGCCACGCTAGAGACAAAA
>DOBW01000021.1 GCA_003504035.1 Rhodospirillaceae bacterium
AAGCGATCTTAAAAAGCCATTAAGCGGTCTGCTTGGCACATAAAAAGGCAGCCCCGAAACACTATCCCATAAAATCTTGGGTAAAGCATTTGATCGAGGTACGCGCACCGTATCAGGCAAAATCACTATCGGCGATTCCAACCCTTTTGAGCGATGCACCGTTGTAATCCGCACGCGACCTTCGGCTTGCTCAAGCTCGCGCTTGATCTCAGCCTCGGTTGCAATCAGCCACTGCAAAAAAGCCTGCAAGGAAGCGCCTTTTTGGGTTTTAAAATCTTCGGCCAGATTTAAAAGCTCGTCTATGGGGTCTTCTGCCTCCGGCCCCAAACGCGCTGCAAGCGCACGACGGCCCGTCCGCTCATTACAGGGGCAGCTTTGCGTTAAAACATGAATGAGAAAAGCCAAAGGCTCCAATAAATCCGCCTGCAAAGCAAGAGCTTCCAGATAATCACGCCACACAGCAAAACGGCTTTCGGTCTTTGCTTGATGAAGCAGGCTTTGCCAGAGAGGCACTTCCCCTTTGATACAAAGCTTCATCAAATCTTCTTCACTGGCGCCAATAAGCGGCCCGCGCAGAACGCAGGCAAGATTCAAATTATCCTGCGGCAACAAGGTAAACTGCATCAGCGCCATTAAATCCATCACAGCAATCTGATCCGTGAGGCGCATACGATCCACGCCAGAGACAGGTACATCCTCGTTTTTGAGGGCGCGCACAAAATGATCGACAAAAGCGCCGCGCGTTTGAACCAAAACCATCACGTCCTCGGGCCTGATGGAACGCTCAGCCTCAAGATCACGATCAAAGATCGTCCGGCCCTCATCTATCCAGTTTTTAATACGGACGGCCAAGGCTTGCGCCAAACCAACGACAGGATCAATCGCGCTTTCATAATCAAGCGGAAGCAGCCAATCTGTGCTTTCTTTTTTTCTTCCTTTTTCCTCTGTCTTTTCCTGAGCAAAAAGATCCCAAACCTCAACTCGCCCCTTTGCCTTCTCACGAAAAGCGCGATGGTGCACAGGAACTTGCGAAACGCCTTGCCGAACCGTGTCATGAGCAAAAACTGCATCTACCGCGCGCAAAACGGCAGGGGCCGAGCGAAAAGAAACATGCAAAGGCGTTTCTTTTAAATCTTTTCCGCAAGCGCCAATTTTTTCTTTAAAATAAACACGCATGCGCTCAAATTCTTCAGGGTCAGCTTTTAAAAAACTATAAATGGATTGTTTTTCATCACCAACAACAAACAACGTGCGATCTCGCTCTGGCTGTGCACCCTCGCCAGAGAAAAACTCGTCTGTCAAAATTTTAACAATTTGCCATTGCGTTGGATTCGTATCTTGCGCTTCATCAAGAAGAATATGATCAATACCGCCATCCAGTTTAAACAACACCCATGGCACGATATTGGTGCGCGAAAGAAGCTCCTTCGCACGCAAGATAAGATCATCAAAATCAAGAGCTGCTTGTGATGCTTTGCGCGCCGCATAAGCCTGCACAACCCCCATACCAAGCGTCATCAGCGCGGCACCTTCTGCAAAAAGACGCAACGTATCGAACCGTTCGGCAAGGCTTTTTAGACGCAAAGATTCTGTTTCAAAAAGCGTATCAAGCTCTGGATTTTCCTTCAAAAGCTTAAGCTTACGCACATCTTTGCGCCCTTCGCCTTTGTCGGTTAAAAAAGCTTTTTTATAAACATCCCAAGCGGCCACTCTTCCAGCAGCATCCTGCTCCAACCAAAGATTTATTTTCTTACCAGCTTTTTTTGCCGTTTGGGGAGCGCCCTTTTCTGTCAACGCTTGGGCGAGATGTAAAAGATGCTTGCGATCAAAAGAATCTTCGCTGCAAGCTTGGGCCATGAAAGTTTCTTTGCTATCTCCTTCATCCAGATCAAGCTTTTCGCGTAAGCGCGACAAAAGAGCGGCGTGACCTTTCTCTTTTACTAAAATTTCTGTCCATTTTTCACGCTGGCTACCAACTTCTTTGAGCAAAAGGGCAAGCTGCCTTTCCCCCACCGCAGGTACAAGGATTTTTAACGCCTGCGCGGCGGCAACATCTTTGCCCTCGGCTATTTTTTCCAGAAAATCAGATAAGGCCTCTTTTTTCAGCGCCTCAGCACCCGCCTCTTCCAGTACCGTGAAATGCGGCGCAAGGCCTGCTTCAAGAGGAAAGCGATAGAGAATTTCCTGCGCGAAAGAATGGATAGTTTGAATCCGCATGCCGCCCGGACAAGAAAGAATCTTTGCAAAAAGTCTGCGGGCGCGATCATGCTGACCTTTATCAGGAGCATGCCCCTGCAAATCACAAAAATCATCATCAAGCGCTTTATCATCGCATGTCGCCCATTTTGAAAGGCGCTGCGTTAAACGTATCGACATTTCTGCCGCTGCGGCCTTTGTAAAAGTTAAACACAGAATTTTTTGAGGCGGCACACCTTCTAAAAGCAGCCGCGTGATGCGATCAGATAATACTTTTGTTTTTCCCGAACCAGCCGAAGCACTCACCCACACGGAAGAGTCTGGATTGGAGGCTTCGCGCTGCAAACGATTAACGTCAAAAACAGCATCTGTTTTTTGGGGTTGAAGAGAACTCATCTGTCCCCTCCAAAGCTACGGTTCCATTCGGCAAAACGCGCAAGATGGTCATAATCATCATATTTTGGCGCATAAATTGGCCGTGGCACCGCGCGATAAGGCATGTCCTTATTAGCAAAAGCAAAGACAAGATCTTTAAGGCCGCCGCGCGCTTTTTCAATCAAGGAAGGTATTTTATCAGCTTCAAATGACGTTTTTTTGTCTTCTCCCTTACCTCCCTTCAACCCCCAATAACTAAGTTTCTCGGCATCAAAACATTCGCCATTTCCTCCAAAGCCGCCTTCTTCTGCCAACATCGCCAACAAAGGCAATTGTGGTTCAAATCCGGAAAAAACAAAGGCACCCGATGGCACAGCCCCCGTTTTGTAATCCATAATTTCAACGCCACCTTCGGGCATTTCATCTATGCGATCAACACGGCCCGACAGCGTTAAACTGTTTGCTATTTTCATCTCGGCGCGCTCTTCAATAAAAAGGGGCTTATACCCTTCTTGGCGGCGCAATTCTTCTTGTTCAACAAAGCGCTTCGCAAGATTCTCGAAACGCGGCCACCAAAAAGCTTCAATCTGGGGTTTGTCTTTGAACGGTGCGAAAGCCTCACGCCCTTTTTCCAAAAGCTGTTCAAGAGGATGAGGAGGCCATTTCTTTGCCGCGCCTCGCATAAAATCTTCGAGAGCTTTATGAATGGCGCTTCCTTTATCCGCTACAGAAATATCGGCATCAATATCTTCAAGCTTTTTTAAACCCAAAACATGTTTGGCATAAAGCCCGTAAGGGTTGCGCAGCCATGTGCCAATTTCAGTCACAGAAAGTTTCTGAGGCCGTGCATCAAGCGGTGGTTTTGGTTCTGGCGGTGCCATGGGTATAAATTTTTCTGGCCGGTCCATCTCACGCGCCCACATGCGCCATGGATGTGATGCCGACAAATCCGGCTGCGATGCCGCTTTTAAAACAGCCTGCATTTGCAAAAGAAAACGAGAAGGCACTGTTGGCACACCCCCAACGCGACAAGACCTTGTGATAAGAACACGCGGCGCGGCAGCCAACGCGACAAAATCATGCGCTGAAAGGCCTATGCGGCGCTCTGGTGTTGGCAGAGAAAGTGCAGCTTTCATGGGCCGCGACAACCAAGGGTCTAAAACAGGTGCAGGCGGCCATGTATTTTCGTTCATCCCGCCCAGAATAATCACATCATGGTGCAATAACCGCGCTTCAAGAGGACCAAGAATGCTTAAACGTGGATGTGCCCCATAACGTGGACGTATTGTTTGGCCACGCATCAACGCACCCAACAAACCAGTATAATCACCCAAAGTTACATCTGGAAAATCCGACGCCACAGTGCGCCAATCACTAAGCCACACCGCAGCCTTATCCCCGACTTCGTGACACCATAAACGTTCTTCTCCACTTTTTTCGGAACTGGCGGCAAGAGCTTCAGCCAGAAAAAGATGCGCCTCAATATGATCTTTGATTGTTTTTTTCTGTCCCCAAC
>DOBW01000003.1 GCA_003504035.1 Rhodospirillaceae bacterium
ATTAACCACTCGGCCACCCTTCCATTTAGGCGCATATTCTTTTTTACACGTCCTTGAAGGCCGTCACCTAACGGAATTTGCCTGCACTTGTCAATCCCGTAGGCTTGATTAGGTCCAATATCCTTTAAATTTACAGATTTCTGCCACTATAGGGCTAAAAAGGGGGAGTTTTACCCTTTAAGAAGAGCTGTCAGTAAGCGTTGGTTGGGAGGCTTCCTGTGCTCTGTAATATGTGCTTTGAACGTGTTGGTGTTTTCTTTTTCTCCGGAGCACTTTTTCTTTCACCGCTACAAATACTTTCACCCATAGCGTTTACTCTATCCGAGAACTCGTTGCCTTCCGAGAGATAATGTCCTTTCCGCTCGCAAATATTTTTCTGGGAGATTGAGGTCATGCCAACGTTGGTTTGTCTTGTGGCTTCCATGCTCACATTATTCCCGTCAACCCTGAACGCAGCAGTTTCTCCGTCTTGGTTGTAGCCACCTACAATAAACGAGCCGTCCTTATTCTTCTTAGCCTTCAGGTTCTTGAAACCTGCCCATTTCATGCTTTTGGAAACGGACGCTTGCGTGATGTTGGCTTTGTTTTTGGGTTGGGCTTTAGCGTGGGGGTCTGAAGGTGAATTGCCACTGCACGCTGCGCCTGCGCACAGCATAAAAGCACCAGCAACAAGATTTCTGGCAATTCTTTTTACTTTAATTTTATTCATCAAAAATCTCCCTAAAAAGGGCCCGTTTTGTGTCCCTGATTATAGGGAATAAAGGGTAACTATTTATTAAAAAACAAAAATTTTCACAAAACAAAACCATCTACTGGAAATAAGTGTAACATATCAATGGGTGTACTTTATTATTTTCATGAAAATAAAGCCAGAGCTGAAAATAAGGGGATATTTTGTGGTATAATAAACCGTCTTTATTACAAAAGGGTTATTTTTGTCTGATCTTTTAACGTCTTATGATCCTTTGCCTTTTCAGCTTGTCCGCAGTGGGGACATGCATTCTCTTCTTTTGATTTGTGATCATGCCGGAAACCATGTTCCTAAGAAATTAAAAAATCTTGGTTTGTCGTGTGCAGAGCTGGAGCGTCACATTGCTTTTGATCGTGGTGCGGCAGAGGTGACAAAGCGTATGTCCGACATGCTTGGTGTGAGCTCTGTTTTGGCCAATTATTCACGTCTTGTGATTGATTGTAATCGCTCTCCAGATCATGAGGCCCTTATTCCTCAGCAGAGTGATGGGGCGATTATTAAAGGCAATAAAAAGATAAGCGGGGCGCAGCGGCAGGCAAGAATAGACGAGATTTATGCGCCTTATCAAAATGTAGTTAAATCTATGTTGGAAGAGGTAGACCGTAAATTTTCAATGCCTGCAACGCTTGTTGCCATTCACAGTTTTACACCTAAGTTGCAGAAAAAAGGAAAATCGCGTCCTTGGCATATTGGTGTTTGTTGGAAAAAAGATAAAAAAACTGCGCGTGCCCTTATTGAATATCTGCGGCGAGATAAAAATTTAGTTGTTGGGGATAATGAGCCTTATGCGCTGAAAAATACTTATACTCTTTTAGAGAATTCTCAAAACGGGCGTCCAAACGTTTTAATTGAAATTCGCAAGGATGAAATTAGTACGCAGCAGGGGCAAAAAAATTACGCTAAAATGCTTTCAAATTTTTTTAGACTTTCTCGATAAGGAGAGAATTTTATGGCAGGAACTTTTCAAAATATTTTGGGTGAATATACGGGAACGAAAGCGCTTGTTTGTGCGTCTATGTCCGTTCAAAAAATGTCCAAAGGCAATGGTGCTTCCCAAGAAGAGCCAGTTTGTCTTCGTGTTCCTACACGCAGTGCTATGTACGTGATTCAAGGTTATGATGTGAATGAAAAGAAGCCACCTTACAAAGGGACGCGTTGCAATATGTACGGTTAGCTAGCTTCTTTCTTGCTCAGGCCAGCGTCTTCAACAACATCGTCCAGTTCCATAACGTGCTCGTTGATCTTGCTCATCGCTGTAACCAGTTCGTTGATAATCTCTCCTTGACGATCTTCCTCTTCGCTGCCTTCGCCAACATCTTCCAAAAGCGCATTGCTGGTTTCGGTTAGCTTTTTGTCGAGTACAACAAGTCGCGTTTCCAACTGATCTTTTTGCTGAACAACAATTTGGGCAAGCTGATCGTGCATGGCTTCCATTTGTAGATTGGCTTCATGCCACTGGCCTTGGATTTTCTTAAGGACGTCTTCTGTCTGTTTGACGATAAGCTCTTTGGTGTCATCCATATCAATAATAATGGGCGGCTGAGGTGCAGAAGAAGAAACTTGCGTGCTGATAGTCGGCATGGGAAGGGAGCTGCCACTTTTTTCCGTGAGAGCAGGAACAATTTGCCCTAATTGTCCTGCCACGGCGCCTAGCGTGCCGGTGAGTTGCCCCAGCATGCTAAGACGGTTCATTACACCCTCGACTTGCTCGGCAATGTTGGTAAGTTTGACGAAGCTCTTGGACGCCCATTCTTCTGTCTTGCTAAAGGTTGAGGTTGCATGTTCCTCAAGACGCATTCCAATATCATTTAATGTTTCAGTAAAGCGTTTGCGCGTACTTGAGAGTTTTTCTTGTTCACTCTTCAGTGAGGTAATTGCCTGACCCAGAGAGCCATTGGTTGACGAGGCTTGTTGCGCCATAGACTGGCTGTAGGTTGACATCTCATCAAGATGCTCTTCGGCTGTTTTTGCTTGATTTTGAATCTGAACTTCAAGGCGTTGCATAAGAGCGTGACTTTTCTCGGCCAGATTTTGAACAGCAGAAAAGCCGGATTGGCTAGACTGGCTCAGTGAGGAGAGAAGCTGATTGTTGTTTTTGCGTAGCTCTTCCAAAATATTACTAATGAGCGAGGAGTCGCGGCGGATATAGCCTGTGGCATCACTCATAGCGCGTTGGGCCGCATCAAAGTTGGCCATGATGGATTCCATACGGTGTGCGGCGGTGACAACTTGTTCATTTAAAAGCTCGTGACGATCTGTAATGGAATCGACGGCGTGCTCCATTTTAATCGCGCTTTCTTCTGCACGCGTGGCAAGAGAAGACATGTTTTCTTCAGCATTAACTGTCCCCGCGAGACGGCTTTCGGTACGTTGGATCATGTCTTGTATACCGTCTTCACCTTGTCTCAAGGTTTCGACTGCTTCGCTCAGGCGCATGCGAACAGAGTCGGTTGTATCATTGAATTGTTTGCCGCTGGCTTGCATAAGGTTCAGGGCGGCAAACATGTGTTCGCCCATTTGACCTGTCGCGCCGGCGAGCTGCTTGATGGATTGCTGGCCTTGGTTTGATGTGTTGCGCAATGTTTTCTCGGTTTTGAGAAGAGACGACAAAGAGTGAGAAATTTGCGTGCTTGCCTGTTGAGAAATATCTTCCATGCTGTGGAGGCGGTTCTCCATGGCCGGAAGAATATGTTTGATCTGTTTAATTCCTTTTTCTTGCGTTTCCGTCAAGGATTGAGAAACCTCGTGAAGTTTTTGTGCGCCTTTTTCCTGTGTGGCGAGCAGAGTTTCCGTAGAAGCGCAAAGGTTTTGGACGCCTTTTTCCTGAGAAGAGGCAAGAGAGGTCGCCGCATCTTCAAGTGTACAAGAAAGACTTTTGACAATGGTCTCGCGCAAATCGTCTTGTTGTTTAAACTCTTCCAGCATCTCTTTAATGTGGCGGTTCATCTCGGCCAATGTTTCTTGATGAAGGGTGACTTCATCGCTGTAGGAATTCGTTTTTTTGGCGATGCCTTCAAAATGACCTTTGATATCATTCATCATGTTTTGGAACATGGAACGAGATTCTCCGTCAAATTTAAGCCGCGTTGTGCCATTTGATTCAACAATAGAAATATCCGGTATTTCCAAGAAATAAAGGCGGGCTATGTTCATGGCGCGGGCGAGATCTCCAATCTCGTCACTGCGCTCAAGACCCCAGATGGATTTGTTTAAATCTCCCTTGGTCATGTTGGCAATGCTTTGCACAAGGGATTTAATAGGCCCTTTGAGTTGTTTTTCTTGTGCGCTGAAAGTCCAAAGAGAAAGACCTGTCGCCAAAAGAATAGCGGCCCAAGCAACAAGCATGAGCGCAGAACTCCATTTCTTGAAAGCACTTTGTGCTGTAACTCTGTCGCGTGCTTGTAATGTTTGCAGGCGTGCGTTCAATGTTGCCATGGCGCCCGAAGCCATCATGAGATCTGATTGTGTAATGCCACTGCTTAAAGCATCACCGCCCGTTTCGGCGAGGACAACTATCTTTCTGTAGATATCCATAACTGCTTTGATGTCGCGACGGATAGGCACGGTGGCGTTTTTACTGGCGGCTAGAGCAGCTTCATTAGCGGTTTCATAAAATTGGCGCATCTGCCCCAAGGCGGTGCGATCCATTTTGCTCATATAGGTTTGGGCTGCGCCTAAGAAGCCGCCATAACCCAAATTTAAAACGGTTTTTTCGTAAAGATTTTCTTCTGTTGAAAAAGCTTCATCAGGTGCTACCAAGGCTATTTCTGCTTTATCAAGCTGCATTTTGACATAACCTGCCGTTCCTGTCATAGCGAAACAGAGAATAAGGAAGAAGGTTAGAAAAAAGCCTGAGCGTAAAGAGGTGCTGGTCTTTGGTTCTGATGCTGAGCTCATGGGGCGTGCTCTTCAATAAAAATAGGTGAGGAAATCCGAGGAGCTAACACGTTAACGGATTTAAACGAATCAGTCAAAAAGGTAAAAGCAGAAGAAGGCTTTTTTTTATATTCGAGTTCTTTTTGAGGCGAAAAAGTCACAGCTTTATAAGCATACGATGGAAATAGAGATTAAAGGGGATTCGTTGACGTGTGGACAATATTTTTCGTGCAACGAGACGATTTATCGAGCAAAATCGTGCGCTTTTAACAGTATGGGTTCGATTCGAAGATGAATGATGAGGATGGCAAAAAACAGGATGAGAAAGAGGCTGCTTCGCTTGAAGGGGCGGATCTTGTTGTTTCTTTTGAAGGGTTTGATGGCCCGATCGATCTGTTGCTCACGCTAGCTAGAGAGCAAAAAGTTGATCTTTCAAGGCTTTCTATCCTCGCATTAGCCGAGCAGTATTTGGATTATATTGCTTCAGTTCGGAAATTGCGCCTTGAAATTGCTGCAGATTATCTGGTTATGGCGGCATGGCTGGCCTATTTGAAGTCTCGGCTGCTTTTGCCGGACTTACCCGAAGACGAACCTAATCCTGCGGACATGGCCGAGGCGTTGAAATTTCAG
>DOBW01000013.1 GCA_003504035.1 Rhodospirillaceae bacterium
TTTTAGTTCATGAGCTTGTCCATTATGCCCAGAGTTTCCGTCGTACGAGCTGGCGGTGTGCTCAAGAGAAGGAAATGGAGGCTTATACCTTACAAAACAGATGGTTACAGGAACAGGGCCACGCTTCTTTTGTGAGTGTTTCATGGATTAAACGTATGGCAATGTGCCCTGTTGATCTGGCACGTGTAGCCTCGACCCAAGTATGGTAATGCCATGATATTATAGAAAATATTTCTCCTCCTCTTTAAAAACGCGCCTTTGCAGGCGCGTTTTTTTTGGTTACGTTTCTGAAAGTAATTAATATTTCGTAAAAAAGTGGTGCAACTTTCGTGATAATTGAGTACAAAGAGGGCCAGACATTTTTAAATCGGGGGAATATATTATGCGTAACTCTCTCAAGTCGTCCAGCTTGCTTGGTCTTTTGGCCGTTGTTTTTATGTTGGGCGCTGTTGAGGCTAAAGCCGAGGCTCCTTTATTCGGTAAAATTGATGCGGCGTTGGGTCAGAAAAATTTGACAGAAGTTCGCGCTCTTTTACTTCGGGATCCTGCAAATGTGGACGCTGTTGTTAAGGGGCTTTTGCGCGTAACGCAGAGCAAGATGACGCGTGATCCAGAGTTTTCTAGCAAGATGCTGACCATGGCGGGCAAATATGCGCCGCAGATTACGCCACCGACAGTTCCTGTTGTTTGTGCTGATCTTCGTCGTATTGTTGAAGCTCTTCCCGAAGCGCAGCAGGGAACACCTTTTCACATGACCGTTGTTAATGTGGCTCAGAGTTTTGCGAGCGCACCTGTTGTTGTTGCAGCGGGTCGTCCTAATTTGTGTGAAGACGCTTGGTTGCAAGCGGCTAATCTTTCTGGTGAGGCTTTGTTGGCTCAGCTGCCTGGTATGCGTAGCCCCGGTCTTCCGCCTGTGACGATTGAGCCTGGTATTCCACCGTCACAACCTTCACCGCATAAGAAACCAAGTGCCGATTAATCTCGGTTGAATAGAAATTATAACAATACGAAGCGAGGCAAGAATGTATTCTTCTTTAAAAGTTAGCGGCAGTATTTTAGCAGCTTTCACTTTTCTTTTGGTGCAAACATCTCCAGTTCAAGCCGCTTATGGTCCAGAGGGCCTTTTCGGTGGACGCCCCAAGCCAGATAGCTCCATTGTTGTTGCTAATCCGGTTGAGTTGAAAAACGATCGTCCAGAACGTGCCGAGTCTGTTCTTGATCATCCTCGTCCTGATTATGATCCTGTACCGATTGAAGTTGGTTCTTTTGAATTGTTTCCGGCTCTTGAGCTTGGCGAAACGTATGCCGACAATATTTATGCGACGACAAGTGACAAGAGAAATGATGCCATAGGTGTTATTCGCCCTGTTATTAATCTTTTTTCAAACTGGGGGCGTCATGCTCTTGCCATTACGACTTTTGGTGATTTTGCCCATTACAGCCAACATCCTGACGAGAACTATCAAAGTATCGTTTTGGATGTAAATGGTCGTTATGACATTATGAACCAGATGTGGATTGGTGTTCGTGCTGGCCATCAGTATCTAGCTGAAGCCCGCACATCACCAGATGGTACCGGTGGAACCGAGCCTGTGACATTTAATATGCCACGTGGTGGTTTGAGCTTTTATCGTGGCGTAGGGCGTTTGAAGCTTACCCTTGATTATGATTTCAGTCGCTTCATTTATGAAGATACACCAACAAGCACGACCCCGATTGATCAGAGCGATCGTTCACGGGATGTCCATGTTGCTGCCGCGACTTTAAAATATGACCTGTCGGGCAATGTTGCTCCTTATGTTCGCGGTTCGTACAATATCCGTGATTATGAAAAGAACCATGATCATGATGCTGACGGTTATTCAGCTGTTGTGGGTACGACAATGGATTTAGGTGGCATCACATCTCTTGATTTGTTCGCCGGTTGGATGGTCGAGAACTATAATGATTTTGGGGTTGCACAGCAGCTTAGCACACCGAAGTTCGGTGGGAGCTTGATGTGGAACGCAACAGGCTTGACTACCGTTGTTTTTGAGATGGATCGCACCATCGAAGAAACAAACTTGACGGGGTATAACAGCTATTACCAAACAGGTGGATCAGCAACGGTTACACACGAATTGCTTCGCAATGTTATTCTTGAGACGGATCTGGCCTTTTCCCGTGCGGACTTTAATGGTACCGGAGATCGTAAAGATGACATTCTTACCATTGGTGCCGGTGGCCGCTATCTAATCAACCGTAATCTTTATACGGATCTTATGTATAGCTGGGAGCGTCGTTATTCAGATGTACCGTCATCGAACTATATACGTAACATGGTTTTGCTGCGTCTTGGCGTGCGTCTCTAAGTAAAAAATAGTGAGAAGGGGAGGTCATATGCTGGGGCGTAGAGCGGGTTTGTTTTTTGCCGTTTTTGTATTTTTGGGTTTTCTAGCGACCTTTCCCTTTTCGGCTTTTGCTGCTGAGGGACAAGGAACGCGGGGACTTTCTCAGGAATATGTTTTGGGAACAGGTGATAGGGTTCGTTTGACGGTTTATGGAGAGGTTGATCTTTCCGGTGACTATGACGTTAGCTCTACGGGCGTTATTGCTTTGCCGTTAATCGGGAATGTCTCTGTAGCGGGACGTTCGATACATAATTTTGAACAAGCCGTTCGCACGAAATTGTCAAATGGTTATTTAAAAGATCCACGCGTTAATGCACAGGTTATTAATTACAGACCCTTCTTTATTTTAGGGGAAGTGTCGAAGCCAGGAAGTTACCCTTATGTTAATGGCATGGCTGTTTTGAATGCTGTTGCGTTGGCGGGAGGCTACACGTATCGGGCAGATAAGTCCGATGTGTCTATTACAAGGGCCAATGATCCTGAGAGAAAAGCGATACCTGCTTCTGAGGAACTGATTGTTTTGCCGGGTGATATTATAAGAGTACCAGAGAGATTTTTTTAAAAGAGACTTTTGACGATTATATATGCGGACACGGAATATTAACGAAATTTGGGGTAGATTGTGATCTCGAAACGATTTTCCAGTGAGGCTGTTCGCGCAACTTGCCAAAGAGATAATAAGCGAATGGCTGAGGAGGCTTCTGTGTCCAACGAGACTGTATCTAATAATACGACTTTATCAAATCAAGAGAAGGAGGAGTCGCGCTTTATTTCTCCGTCCCAGATAATCTCGAGTTCTTTCTTTCAGGGCATGGATATGCGTGAGGCTACGCGCCTTTTGCGTCGCCGTCTTAAAATCATTCTTCGCCTTACGGCTTTGTTTGGTTTCTTGGGCTTTATCATTGCTCTCGTTCTTTCGCCGATTTATCGTGCGGAAGCGGTCTTGCTTTTAGATCAACGCCAATCGCAAATGTTTGAAGTGGGCAAGTCTTTGCTTCCCACCATGCCGGCAAGCAATGCCGCTTTGTATAGTGAAATTGATATCCTGACATCACGCGCGGTTTTAAATCGTGTTGTTAAGAAACTTGACCTTATTAATGATACTGAG
>DOBW01000115.1 GCA_003504035.1 Rhodospirillaceae bacterium
CTGTAAGGCGCCCCTTTGCGTCCATGAGGGCTTCATGGAAAGCTAAGTATTTTCCTTGCTTGACGCTGGCTAAAGCTGCTTTGGAAGCGTTCATCGAGGTAGTTCCAAGAATAGGATATTCTTTGAAGACAAAGCGTAGCTTTTTATCTTTTTTAAGAAGCTCTTTGGTGTTCTTCTGAACAACCTTGCAATAGCCACAAGTATAGTCGAAAAACTCGACAATCGTGACATCGCCTTTTTTGTTTCCAGCTACAGGACTTAAGGGATCATGAAAGATTTCTTTTTTGTTCTTGGTAATGGCTGTTTGGGCTTTGGCGGAATCTTCTTTTTCGGTGCGGCGCTGCATTTCCTGAGCGGCCTTGATGACGAGATCAGGCTCTTTTTTCAAAAGAAGTTCACGTACGACATTTTCAACGGCTTTTTTCTGTGTCTTTGAAAGGGCTTCATCTGTACTTGCTGCGAAAGCAAAAGAAGAGGCCAAGCCAAGAGTTAAGACAACAAGGCCTATTTTAAGAAAGGTCATAAGAATTGCTCCCGCATATGGTTAAAGAGGTTCACTTTTTACAGCGCGTCACAAGACCAACTTTTGACCACTAAGTCAATCTTTTGGGTCTTTATCGGTTTCTAACCTTATGTCTTGTGCACGTAGCCAATAGGGAGAACCTTTGGGTAAAATACCGATAGCGCGCAGAGCATATCTACTGGCGGCTTCTTTTTTGTTAAGGGCAATGGATTCCTCAGCTAATCCATAAAAAACAAGGCCTTGATAGTATGAAACTTGGGTTATTTTGTGCTTACGGTTCCATGCGGCGGCGAGAAAACGCCATGTCTGCGGGTCACGTGCTTCAAGCCTGTCAGCTTCGGTTAACTGCTTAATAATTTTGTCCAGTTGTGTATCGTCTTTGCTTTCTAAAAGGGCATGGGCATAAGCGATTCGTAAAAGTGCCGAGTCAGACAAAAGTGCGACAGCTTTTTGATAAGATACTATTGCAGGCTTAATGCGCCCATTTTCAAAAAGGATTTGTCCCTTTAATTCATGAAAAAAAGGATTGTCAGGTTCTTCTTTTAAAAGTCTGTCAATAAGTGGGAGGGCTTTGTCAATATGGCTTTTGCGATACAGGGCGATGGCGCGGGCGTAGCGCGCTCGAATACGGGGGTCCTTGTCGGTGTAGCGCAAAAGGGCCGCTTCAGGTCGAAGAAAGCCCAGCAGCTTGGCTTGCATACGCTCATGCATTTGGTTGAATAGCGCGGGCATTTTCTTGTTAGCGTAAGGTGAGTTTTCAAGATGATGCCCAATGTTTTGCAGGCGGTCTTGTGACATAGGGTGCGTGCGGACATATTGAGATTGCTGGTCTTCGGGAATGAGTTCTTGGCCCGCCAGTTTTTTCATAAAATCATAAAAGCCTTCGGAGCTTTGTTCTGTGCTATCCAAAAAACGCAGGGCGGCTGAGTCAGCGGCAGATTCTTGAGCCCGTGAATAGCTCATCAAATTACGTTCAGTAATAGATTGTGCAGCACCAAAAGCGCCGATGGCAACTTGGCCATTGCCACTGGCTAAACCTGCGGCCAAGGCGGCCAACATGCCGATCATGGATTGAGCCGAAGCATTTTCCATAGCGCGGCTGCCACGGACAAGATGGCCGCCTGCGATATGACCTGTTTCATGGGCGATGACGCCTTGTAATTGGCCTGGGGTTTCAGCGGATTGCAAAAGGCCTGTATAGATAAAGATGTTCTGACCACCCGCAACGAAGGCATTCATTTCACCGTTTTTAATGATCAGAAGATTGACGGCGCGTGGGTTAAGTTTTGCCGCCCGAAAAATAGGCGTAGAAAGTTCGTGTAGATAATGTTCGATTTCTGCATCCCGAATAAAAGACAGTTTTTCCGCGTGTGCGGAAGATGGAAAAGCAAAGGTGAAGAGAAGAAAGAGGATCCAAACTTTTAGCCTTTGGCGTTTAGGGAAGAGCTCTTTTTTCTCTCCCCTAAAGGCCGTATGCCAAATGCTGAAGTCGCGCTTCATTCTTGTCCTGTAATGCGCCGCCACCAGCCTGCTTTAGGAGCATCACTGGGAGGGTTGATGACTTCATAGTTTTTCTTGTCTTGAGAAGGTGGCTTAGGCGTTGTGTCTATGTCGCGCACAGTCATAGGTGCGCTCATAGGTTCTCTGGCAGCTGCTGGCTGTGCTGCAACATGCTCTGCCTGATTTCCAGATGCTTCCGGTGTAGTGTCATTGCGTTCACGGCGATCATTATTGTTATTGCGGCGGCGGCCACCTCTGCGTCCTCTGCGGCGGCGTTGGTTGTCGGAGTCAGTCTTTTTCGGTTTTTCTATAACGTTTCCGTCTGCATCAAGTTGAGGTTGTTCAGGAACTTGTGTTTTTGAATTGTCATTTTTTTCATTGCCTCTGCGCGAGCGAGCGCGGCGAGGTTTGCCTTCATTTTGACGGAAACGGCGGTTGCCACGGCGTGCAGGACGATCATTTGCAGTTTCTTCCGTGCCCGCATTTTCTTCGTTTGTTGCAGCCGAAGAGGGGGGGGCATCGTTTTCGGTTTCAGCAAAGATTTGTTCGGCATCAACGGCAGGGCCTGTTTCTATGTTCCGTTTGTTTTTAGGGCGTCCTTTGGAGTGCTCCAGTTTATATCCCGGTGAGGGGAGGTTGTCGTCATTCATAATGACGACACTGAGGCCGTACTGTTCTTCAAACCGTGAGAGAACATCGCGCTTGTTGTTGAGAAGAAAAACGGCAACGGCAGAAGGAAGATACATAGTGATCTCGCTTGAGCGTTGACGAATGGCTTCTTCCTCAATAGCGCGAAGAGCAGAAAGGGCGGCTGAGTCCGGTGAACGTACAACGCCTGTGCCATAGCAATGCGGGCATTTTTCAAAATTAATTTCCGTGAGGCTAGGACGAAGACGCTGACGCGAAAGTTCCATCAAGCCAAAGGGAGTAATGCGTCCTATTTGAAGCCGTGAGCGATCATTCTTCATGACGTCTTTCATACGGCGTTCAACGGCGGCATTGTTGCGGCCATCTTCCATATCAATGAAATCGATGACGACAAGTCCAGCCAGATCACGCAGGCGAAGTTGGCGCGCAATTTCGTCTGAGGCTTCCAGATTTGTTTTAAGGGCTGTTTCTTCAATATGCCTTTCGCGTGTGGCGCGGCCAGAGTTCACATCAATGGAAACGAGTGCCTCGGTTGGATTGATAACCAGATAACCGCCTGAGCGAAGCTGCGCGACAGGATTGTGGAGCGCATCAATTTGGTTTTCAACCTGATAGCGAATGAAGAGAGGAACATCCTCTTCGTAGAGTTTAACTTTTTTCGCTTGATCCGGCATTATGGCTTGCATGAAGTCTCTGGCGCGTGTGAAACCTTCTTGTCCGGCGATCAGAATCTCGGATATATCTTTTGTGAAAATATCGCGAACAGAGCGCTTGATCAGATTAGCTTCTTCATAAATCAGATTAGGCGCTGTGGATTGAAGTGTTTGTTCACGGATGTTGTCCCAAAGACTGAGAAGATAGCCCAAGTCACGTTGAATTTCGGCTGGTTCTTGTTCCATGCCAGCGGTGCGCAGAATAACAGCCATGCCTTCAGGGATCTGAAGCTGGTCGAGGATTTCCTTTAAGCGGCGGCGGTCTTGGTGATTTGTGATTTTACGTGAAACTCCACCACCATGATCGGTGTTCGGCATCAAAACGCAATAGCGACCTGCCAAAGAAAGGAAGCTGGTAAGGGCAGCGCCTTTGTTGCCGCGCTCTTCCTTGACAACTTGAATAAGCATAACTTGGCCGCGCTTGACGACTTCTTGGATTTTATAGCGACGCCGAGGGCGTATAATGCGTTCCTGCACATCGCCGCCAACATCTTCTGGTGGGGCTTCGGGCATAGGAACTTCTGTGAGCGAGCCGCCTACGGCAGCGTTACCAAAATCGGTAATAAGACCCACTGTTGGATCATCATTATCATCAATGGTTTCACCAAAAGCGCCTAAAGATGATTTGGCCGGTGCTTCGGGTGGGGTTTCGGGTGTTGCGGCTTGATCGGCCTGATGAACGGGAGGTTCAGGCTGTGGCGCTGTTTCCAGATCTTGAGCAGGCGTTTCGGGGGCAGCAGCTTCCTCGGAAGGTATTTCTTCGGGAAGATTTTTTTCTTTCTCTTGAGCTTCCTCTAGATCCTCCTCATCGGCAGGGCGATCGGCCATGGGGATGCGGAAATAGTCTGGGTGAATTTCGCTGAAGGGAAGGAAGCCATGACGGTTTCCTCCATACTCAACAAAGGCGGCCTGAAGTGAAGGCTCAACCCGCATGACTTTGGCTAGATAGATATTGCCTCTTAAAATAGGCTTGCTAGCGAGGCCAAAATCGAAATCTTCCAAGCGGTTAGTGTCACGATAGCTTTCAACAATCGCTACACGAGTCTCTTCTGGATGCGTTGCATCCACCAACATTCTCTTCGTCATTTATCTCTCCCGTCGATCGTCGCGATACGAGATTTAAATCTCTTTCCGCGCCTTGGACCGACAAATTCGGTTGCGTAAAATCGTGTTGCATTCACTTTCGGCCATTTCTTTGCGAAGAACTATTTGGTTAAAGAGGCATAGTCTTGATTAGCCTAGGCGTTTTTGTTGCTTCGCAGATGCCACTGAATACGGTTTTGATCATAGCCGTAAAGCCCGCCGTTTGACAACAAGTTATTAACGAAATCTTCAAAAAGCCTTTTTGGTTAAGAACTTAAGCGCTGTGGGGGTAGGAAAGGGCTTGTAATGGGGTTATGGGAGCTGTGAAACGTAGTGTTAATAGGTAAACGGGAAAGTACGGCGGGCAACCAGACGTGTCGCCTGCCTATCGCAAAAAATCTGCCACTAAGCTCCATTATTGTGGGTAAAACGGAACAAAATTCATCAATTTTTTAATGTGTTGTCTAGCTACAGCTATGAAAGTAATGGTTTTTTAGCCGTTTTTCTGATAAAATGAGGCGTTCTTCATTCCTTGTTTTTAAATATTGATTTAGAATATTTTCTTTTTTTAAGAAAAGGCGAAATAAAATGGTTAAAAAAAACGGCGTAAAAGGACTAAGTAAAAAGAAAATTCTTTTTAGAACAGTTCTTGCTGCATTGGTGATATTTCCTGCAAATTTTTTTATACAAGAACAATTTAGTATATCAAAACGTAATAAAAAAATAGGCAAAACAGTGACCGACATGATGGTCAAAGACATCAATTTTGCCATTGATAAAAAGGGAACTTTTAGGGTTTTGCCCTTTCTAAAGAAGGGGGAGGTGTTTTCTATGATAGATGGAACTGAGCTTGTTGGTACCGGAGAGAAAGAAATTTTCTCTTTGTATAATAAGAGAACGGGCCAGAAAAAATCTTTCGTTTTTAGTGGCGG
>DOBW01000098.1:0-1732 GCA_003504035.1 Rhodospirillaceae bacterium
CACAATTTTGGGCAAATGAAAAAACAGCTCAAAAAGGCCCATATGGGCAAGATCGCTTTGAGGAAAAAGAAGGTCTATACCTTCTGCTTGCATGCGCGGACCGCCCACACCGACAAAACGCACCTTCCGCCCCGCCTCAATCTTCAATGCCTGCATCAAACGCGCGCCCAAATAATCTCCCGAAGCTTCCCCCGCAATAAGAAAAAAAAGAGGCGTTTTGTTTTTAGACATTTTACTCCCCATCTTTTTACTCCCCATCTTTTTCTTCCATGCACAAACCAACAATAAAAATGCCCGCTTTATTGGCGGCTTCTATTGTTTTTTCACGCTCAAGAAAAAGACTCCGACCCGATTCTACGGCAAGACCAACAAAACCTGCATGGACAATGCAGTCAATCGTTGAAGGTCCCAATGTTGGCAAATCAAAGCGATCATCTTGCTGAGGCTTGGCGCATTTGACAACAATACCGCCACCGCCTTCTCTTTTAAGCTCGCCCGCACGCGCAATCAGCGCATCCGTGCCTTCGATAGCCTCGACCCCCAAGACAAGGCCGCGCTGAACAACGGCTGCTTGCCCAACATCCAAAGAACCAAGGCTACGCACAACTTTAAAGCCTCGTTTGATATCTTTTTGGGATTGTCTGTCCGGACCAACCTTTGTCAAGACGCCTTCCGGCGTCAAAAGTTCTTTGAAAACATCATGCGCACCCACAATACTGACGCCACATTCATCTTCAATAGCCTTGCTCACAGATCGGAGAAGACCATCATCCCCCAAAGAATTAAGGCCTATCTTGGCAATAACTTTTATCCCAAGAAAATCCGGTTTTAACTCAGCAACAGAAGGACGGCGTACACGACCAAGCATAACCATCTCGCTTAGTCTTTCCTGTTGGCAGATTTTTTTGAGTTTACCAAACGCCCCAAGGCCTATGGACGCATCACACATCAGGTCCGTATCCGCCTGCCCTTCCAAAGCAATGATAAAAAAAGATCGTTTCTGGGCACGACAAACAGAAATTAATTCGCGTGGAGCACTACCGCCACCTGCAAGTATTCCTAGTTTCGGCGTAGCCTCCATGAAATACCCCTAACTCTTGGGCTGACAAAGCGCACGTGATCCGCGCAGACGGATGAACTCTACCATACTATCAATAAGAGATTGATCTTTATAACGATCAGCAACGTCTTCTATACGCTCGGCCATCGTACCCTCAGATGCAAAAAGCATACGATAGGCACTGCGCAGGGAATGAATATCATCACGCTTGAAGCCACGGCGCTCTAAACCAACAACATTCAGGCCCGAAAGATGGGCGCGCTCCCCCTTGACCATGCCATAGGGAATCACGTCATTTTCAACACCCGACATGCCACCAATCATCGCATACGCGCCAATACGAACAAACTGATGCACAGCCGCCAAACCGCCAATCACAGCATAATCTCCAATGATTACATGACCAGCCAAAGTCGCATTATTCGCCATCACCACACGATCTCCAATCTGGCAATCATGCGCGACATGAACGCCAATCATGTAAAGACCTTCATTGCCAACACGCGTGACCATCCCACCACCCTCGGTGCCCGGACTCATCGTGACATATTCACGAATCTGGTTGTTCGACCCAATTTCAAGAGAAGATTTTTCATCATGATATTTGAGATCTTGGGGTCTGTGCCCAATGGAAGCAAAAGGATAAACAACCGTCCCTTGCCCTATTTTCGT
>DOBW01000098.1:1765-2932 GCA_003504035.1 Rhodospirillaceae bacterium
CCGACAACGCAATAAGGACCAACGGAAACATCATTTCCAAGCGTAGCCTTAGGATCAACAACAGCCGTAGGATGAAGATCAACCGCCATTTTCTTCTCCACGCTGAGAATCAGGGACAAGCATTGCAGTAAAGGAAGCTTCTGCAACAAGAATATCATCGACAAAGGCGTCGCCACGGAATTTCCAGACATGGCCACGGTTGCGCTCTTTCTTCACCTTAATATGAAGCTGATCACTTGGCACAACTGGTTTGCGGAAACGCGCATCTTCTACAGACATGAAATAAACAACATGTGTGCTGGAATCAATCCCTTCAAGAGAACCCACGACCAACGTTGCCGCTGTCTGAGCCATAGCCTCAACAATCAACACACCCGGCATAATAGGATGTCCTGGGAAATGGCCCTGAAAAAAAGGCTCGTTCACGGAAACATTTTTGACTCCCGTACAGCTCTCCCCGCTAACAATATCGATAACCTTGTCAATCATCAAGAAAGGATAACGGTGAGGAATTCTCTTCATAATTTCGTTAACATCAAGTGTCTTTTCTTCGCTCATTTTCTAACTCCGCCTTAAGAATACAAAGGTCACGTTTGATAAAAGTTGAAATTTCGTTTTAGCCTGATTGAGGCAATCGTTCAAGCGTTGCTTTATCTTGAACAAAGCAGGCTTGTCTCATTTTTTCCAAGAAAATGCTTATTTTTCCGATGAAGAAATGTTCTTCCCATCTTCGGAAATCTTAATTAAAATTTCTGGAATTCTCTGGTTAATCCTTTTGAGCACGACATCCGTCAAATCTATCACCTGATCGTGCCAAATAACCTGTTGCTTGACAATAACAAGCGTAACGCCTCTTTCCTTAGACGATTTTTTGACAACATCAATAAGCGCTGCACGAACCGTGTCCATCGCATCAGTGAAGGCCTGATCCAAAGCCTTGCGCCGCGCCTGAACATGCCGCTCAACAAAAAGAAAACGTCCACGAAGCTTTTGCTCGGCCTGCGCATAAGCATCCGTTTGTTCTGTTTTTCTAAGCTCCGTCAGCTTTTGTTCAGCCTCACGAAGTTCAGCCTCTTCTTTTGAAATCTGGGCCTGAAACTTTGAGCGATGCTTTTCAATCTGACTTTGAACACTTCTGGCCGCCAGCGATTCCTGTAGAATCCGCTG
>DOBW01000098.1:2945-3081 GCA_003504035.1 Rhodospirillaceae bacterium
ACATCCACGATAGCCACAACAGATGCCGGAAAAGATTCCTTAGCGGCATGGGCTGGTGACAAGCACAAGACAAGAAAAGCAATGACAAGAAGAGAAGATGACCTCCTCATCAAAACCTCGTGCCGAAGCTAAAGTG
>DOBW01000141.1 GCA_003504035.1 Rhodospirillaceae bacterium
CCACTTTTCTTTAATTGGGAGGCCGAGAAACGCCGTGATTTCTATTTCCGCATGGCAGATGAAGCACCTATTGATGAAGTATATCTAGGAGAAGTTGTGTGCTCCAAACGTGAACCTTTCTTTGAACCTTTCCTCGATGAGGTCATAAACCGGTTCAAAGCTGCTAAGAAAAAAATAATTTTCTCCAGCCTTGCGATAATAACTTTGCCACGTGAACGCGCTGCTCTTGAAGAAAAAACAAAGGGTTCTTTTCTTATCGAAGCGAATGACGTGGCCGCCGTCCAACTTCTGCAAGATAAGCCTTTTATCATTGGCCCCTATATTACAATCTTAAATGAAGGCGCTTTAGGCTATCTGGCCAAGCAAGGTGCAAAGCGCATCGTCTTTGCCGCAGAGGTAGCAGGAAAGGACATGATTTCTCTGGCCGCTCAATTCCCCAAGATGGAAACCGAAGTTCAGGTTTTTGGCAAGCAGCCTTTGGCTATTTCTATGCGCTGTTCCCATGCACGCGCTTACGGGCGTGACAAGGACCATTGCCGTAAGGCCTGTTCACGGGATGAAGACGGCCTTATTGTCCAAACACTGGACAAGGAAGATTTATGGGCCATTTCAGGAACACAGACGCTTTCTGCTGGAACGCTCCTTTTAGCAGAAGAAGCACTTGCCCTACAGACCTCAAAAATCACACATTTTCGCCTTTCTCCGCAGGATATGGATATGGTGCAAATCAGCCGTCTCTATCGTGATCTTTTGGACGCCCGAATCACGCCCGATTCTCTTCGTAGCACTTTGAAAGATATGGATAAAAGCACGTCTTTCATAAATGGTTTTTTTCACGGAAAAGAGGGGCGTTTTTTTGTTCCTTCCTCAAAACAAGAGGCCATTTAAAAGCGCTCCACGCCCTTTTTAGGCTATAATAACTGCCTACGATAACACTCAAACAATCCCCACTTTTTCCCCAATTTAATCCCCACCTTTCGTAAGGAAAGGGCTTCTCGGATATTTATTTCTGATCTCGTTTGTGCTATTAATTATATTCTGTTTGATACGTTACCGTACCAAGTGGCTTCAGGTCTGATTCATGTCATTTTCGTGGCAATCTTACAGGTGTTTTTGTTCATCTCTCTTAACGGAAGTTTTTCAAAAGACTTGACTTAGATCAAGAGTATATACTACATTTTGTGGTTCAATGCTTAAGTTACTTCAGCATCTAGTAGGTCGCGCTCCTCGCAATGCCCTTTTTCGTTTCGGGGAAGAGACAACGTAACGCTTCAGGGAAGCCCGACGGGTTAGGGGCTCCAGTTAGTACATAAGACCTCATTTTGAGGTTTTTAGAGGAGAATTATATGCTCGACAATAAGGCCACAGCACAGGTTATCTCACTTGAGCAACACCGCGTTGCGACACCTGAGCGTAAGCCTCAGAATCCTGGAACAAAGATTAATTGTTCTAGTTCTGTTGATGAGTATCTCTCTAAGGCCGATTGGCGCATTAATGCAAATGCCAATGTAGGTTACAGCCATGCAGGACTCGTCAATAATCTGGCGGGTAAAGTTATTGCTAATTTCTGGCTTGATGAAGTCTATTCGCAGGAAGAAGGACAAGCTCACCGCGAAGGCGACTATCACATCCATGATCTGGATTCTCTGGCAGGCTATTGCGCCGGATGGAGCTTGCGTCAACTTCTCTCCGAAGGTTTCAACGGTGTTTTAGGTCGCGTTTCTTCGCGTCCGCCGCGTCACTTCCGTGAAGCTTTGGGTCAGATGGCCAATTTCCTCGGCATTTTGCAGTCCGAATGGGCGGGGGCACAGGCCTTTTCATCCTTTGATACCTATCTGGCGCCTTATGTCTTTCGCGATCAACTTAATGACAAAGAAATCCGCAAAGCCATTCGTCAATTCGTTTATAATTTGAATGTTCCAGCACGTTGGGGGCAATCGCCCTTCACCAATGTGACAATGGACATTACGGTTCCTGATGATCTCAAAGACCAAATGCCTATGGCACGTGGTGAGCATCTCTTTGCCAAACTCAAAGAGGAAGAATCTGATCGCCTTCTTGGTTTAGCTAAATATCGTAACCCTGACATTCAAGACCTGTCTGAGATGACCTATGCCGACTTTGTTCCTGAGATGGAGCGCATCATCTTGGCTTATTATGATGTCATGACCGAGGGCGACAGCACGGGACAACCTTTCACTTTCCCAATCCCAACCGTCAACATTACCGAGGATTTTGACTGGGATAATCGTATTGCCAACGCGATTTTTGAAAACACAGCAAAAGTTGGAAGTTCTTATTTCCAGAATTTTATTGGCAGCCAATATAAACGCGATGAAAATGGTACACTTGTCGAAAACCCCGAAGCCTACAAACCGGGGGCTGTACGTTCAATGTGCTGCCGCTTACAACTTGATTTGCGTGAACTACAAAAGCGTGGGGGCGGCTTATTTGGTTCAGCCGAAATGACAGGCTCCATTGGTGTTGTCACAATCAACATGGCGCGTCTTGGCTACAAACACCAAGGCGATGAAAAAACCTTAATGGCCGAGATTGATCGTTTGATGAATATGGCTCAAAGCACGCTTGAGAAAAAGCGCGTCTTTGTAAACGACATGTTTGAGCGTGGTCTTTATCCTTACACACGCCGTTATTTGTCCTCCTTCCGCAATCACTTCAGCACCATTGGTGTCAATGGCATGAATGAAATGATTAAGAACTTTACAGACAGCAAGTACGATGTGTCGTCGCAAGAAGGCATTGATATGTCGGTTCGTATTCTAGATCACATTCGTGCACGTCTTCGCGTGTATCAAGAAGAAACGGGCAACCTTTATAACCTAGAAGCAACACCCGCAGAAGGTACGACCTATCGCTTTGCGCGGGAAGATAACAAACGCTATCCTGACATGATCCAGTCTGGTGAGGGCGAGAACTTCTATTACACCAACAGCTCGCAATTGCCAGCCAATCATACGGATGATCCCTTTGAAGCGCTTGAATTGCAGAACAAGCTTCAATGCAAATATACAGGCGGTACTGTTTTGCACATGTATATGAATGAAAAGCTGGACACGGCGGACTCGTGCCGCAACTTCGTAAAAACCGTTTTGGAAAATTATCAGCTTCCTTACATTACCATTACGCCTGTTTTCTCGGTTTGCGACACACATGGCTATCTCAAAGGGGAGCAACCTAAATGCCCACATTGCGGTGAGCGCACGCAAGTTTGGACACGTGTTATGGGCTACTTCCGTCCCGTTGACAGCTTTAACATTGGCAAGAAGGGCGAGCATTACGAGCGCAAACACTTCACCGAGGCAGCCATTGATAAGCACCACGCTCGCGAATGCTGTGAATAGAAAATAAGGGGCATTCTCCCTTCCTGTCATACCGGACAAGCCCGTCACTTAAAAAGTGATGGGTGCTGATCCGGTATCCATCACTTGTTCTTTCAATAAAGCGCATGGATGGACAGTTAAGGAGATGGATCCCGTATCACGCCTTTGTTTTACTCAGGCTGCACGGGATGACAGTTTTTTTTATTGATGCAACAGGACTGGATCGCCGCGCCTTCGGCACACCGTTTGTCCGGTATGACAATAATAGGATAACCACTCATGGGCAAAATCTACGGAATAACACCTTTCACACTTCTGGACTATCCGTCCGAGATAGCGTGCATTGCATGGTTTGCTGGGTGCAATATGCGCTGCGTTTTTTGTCATAACCCCGACATCGTCACGGGGAAGGGTGAAAAAGATGAGTCCGAACTCACCGATTTTCTTGAAAAGCGCAAAGGCAAGCTGACAGCCGTTGTTTTTTCTGGCGGAGAGCCAACTCTTTATCCCGAACTTGAAGCTTTAATGATACGCGTTCATGAGATGGGATTTAAAATCAAACTCGATACGAATGGTTCGCGGCCTGAGGTGCTGGAAAGTTTGCTAGACAAAAACATCCTGAACTACGTTGCGATGGATTATAAATGCGTGCCTGAAAAAACCGAGGCTCTGATTGGCACCAAAAAACATTGGGAGGCTTTTCGTACTTCTCTTGCCTTGATGATTAAAGCCTCAAAAAAAGAGCTGACTTTTGAGGTGCGCACCACATTTCACACCGATTTAATGAGTGATGATGATCTGAACTGGATTATAGATGATCTCGACAAGCTTGGCTATCAGGGCACCTATTACATTCAAAATATAGCCTCCACAGGCGATAAGACCATCGGCCACATCGCCGCGCCCGCCCGCGCTTTTGATCGGGCGCGCATCAAAGAGCCAAAAAACTTTAAGCTGGCGTACAGGAACTTTTAACGCATCACTTCATTGTAGCGTTGATTCTTTCCAACTGAGCAACTCGACGTCTTACACCTGAAGGGTCTGGAAAAAGTAAGCTTTCATGCTCTGACCTTAAAAGGGTTTCCCCAAATCTCTTTGATTTTTTAAGATGTCTTTCCGCATACGTTTCTCTGGCTTCTTCAGTTTTTTGAATAGCCTTAATAAGAGAGGCTGGATCTCTCGTCAAAGAAACAGCAATGCGATCTGCTTGAAGCGCTTTGTCTTGCCCAAACGCTTTATTAATTTTTTTACCATAAATTCCTGCACCTTTAGAAACAAGCCAAAGCGCAGAAATCTCTGGGACACCAAAAGCAACAGGAATCGTAAGTAACAGGGCGTTTGTTCCAAATAAAAATCTCTTCTCACGTCGTGTGACAAAGGTTGGATCAGACATCAATTCAGGATTCTTTATTTCCTTTCTCTTATTAAAAAAAGTGCTTGCATATCCTGCAACCACAATTGTGCCTGCTGTGGCAAGAGCGCCCCAACGCCCAGAGGGGCTTGCTGCATAGAACCACAGCATTTGAGCAAAGACAGCAAGATCAATCACAAAAGGCGGCGCAACAACGGCTTCTTTTGTTAATTTATTTTGACAAGCAAGAAGGCCTGCTTCATGAGCCAATGACCCCACCGCCTCTGACTCGCTTAACTCTTTACAAAAAGATCTTGTTATGAAAAAAGCACTGTCAGAAACTCCTTTTGATGGAGAGAGAGGAACGGCGAGAGGGATGTTTTTGCAAGCCGCTGCCTTTTTGGTAGAAATTCCGAGATATTTAGCAAATCTAACAGATGGGTGGTTTTTAATTCCCAAAATTTTAGAAAATCTTTGAAGTACCGTAGAAAATTTTCTGCTGTGATTAGGAATTGATGGTTGAAGATTAAGATCTAACACATCATCAAGTTTTAATGAATCTTGAAGAAAGTCCTTTTTCATTTCTTTTAAATCAAGAATCCGGAAGGTGGCATAAAGCCCACCTCCGATAGCAAGCGCTGGCAAACTCACAACACCACTGGTTAGCGCCGCCGAGGCAAGACCAAAAGAAAGCACTAAATATCCAGCAACAGTACGATAATCTTTGGCGGTGTGTATTTTTATTTGGGGGGTATTGTCGTTCGCACTTTCCATTTTAATTCTCTACATTATGAAATGATTACAAAATCTTATGGCAACCATTTAGCATAGAGCCTTTGCAAGCGTCAAATACTTGCTTGCTTTTCTCAACAAAAGTAACAATCTGTCGTGAGAGTTGAGGCCTTCAGGCCTTGCCAAAACGGAGCCAAAGGGGCACTAATTGAGTGTCTTAAGCTTTTCTGCTTATTTTTCTCTTTTGGATCTTCTTGTAACGGAGTCTCTTCTATGTGCGGTATTATTGCTATTCTTGCTCAGCGTCCTGTTGCTGATTTGTTAGTTGATGGCCTTAAGCGGCTCGAATATCGAGGCTATGACAGCGCAGGCATCGCCAC
>DOBW01000006.1 GCA_003504035.1 Rhodospirillaceae bacterium
AAAAGGCAAGGATATAACGGTTGGTGGCAGCATCATCATGCCCATAGACATGAGCAAAGAGGCGATGACCATATCAATGATTAAAAAGGGCAGAAAGACAAGGAATCCGATCTCAAAAGCGCGCCTCAGCTCAGAAATCATAAAGGCTGGGATGAGAGCTCGAAGAGGAACCTCGGGGGCAACCTCCTTTTTGATAGATGATTCTGTGGGTTTAGGAAGCTCTATTTTAGCCATATCAAGGAACATGACGAGGTCTTTTTGCCGCGTATGGGAGAGCATAAAGTCATGAAAGGGCCCAACGCTTTTCACGAAAGATTCTTTTTCATCTATTTCGTTGTTCATCAACGGTTCAATGCCTTCGTTCCACGCGCGCTCAAAGGTGGGCTGCATAACGAAAAGTGTGAGAAAAAGAGCAAGAGAGACAATGATGATATTGGGTGGCGTTTGTTGAACGCCCATGGCGGTGCGTAGAAAAGAGAGAACGACAACAATGCGCGTAAAGCACGTGACCATGACAAGAATGGACGGGGCAAGAGATAGCACTGTGACCAAAAGGGCAATCTGTATCAAGCGTGCGGTTGTTGTGGGGCCGTCTCCGCCGAGATCAAGGCTGATATTCTGAGCCATCGCTGCGCAAGGCAGCATCACAAGAATGCAGGCAAAAACAAGGCCTAGAGCTAGCGTGATAAAAGATTTGCTGGTCATGGAGTCTTCTTGTCCGAGGCGGGAGGAATGGGGGAGGAGGAAAGGAGAAGGTCGTTGTTGCCGCCGAGCAAGAGAAGATATTCTTTGTCATCGCAACGTGTTAGCACAAGTCGGCGCCTTGAATCGAGGGAAAGCGAGGTCAAAAACTTAAGACGCGACGTGGCGGCAGAAGGCCTAATCCACCCGCGTGAGGCGAAAAGTTTCAACCCTACGGCAAGAAGGGAAATAAGTCCGACAACGGTAAAAGAGGCCAGAGCAAAGCGTCCCCAAGATATTGTTTCAATGTCAGGCGCCAGCATGGTCACTTTTCTCACCTTGTTCTGACTTGTCTTTTTCAAGTGTGTCTTGTAAGGCGCGCAGAGACTGTTCATAGCTGTTAAGGAGCTCGATCAACGTTGTTAAGAGCGGAAGATGCTCTTTTTGCTGGTCTGGCAGGGCAGTTTCAACAGCTTTGCAAACGTTTGAGACGCGTTCATCTACATGGCTTGCGTCTGTGACGCGTCCTTCCTTCAGATCTGCTTCGGCTTGAAGGAAAAACCGGCACAGATCGTTAAGCTCTGTGAGTGTGTCGGAAATAGGAGAAGATGTCATTTTATGTGCCTGTGCCTTTCGATTCGCGCTGGAGCAAAGAAGAAGATTCGTTAGCCTCGTACACTTTAGCAAGAATTTCAGCTACAGTAACAATAGCTTCGGATGGAATAGGGGTATCAAGATCAAGGGCTGCCAAGATGTTGGCAAGTGGGCCATCTTCACGCACCTTGATATCATTAGTAAAAGCAATTTCAAGGATTTCTTCAGCTAATCGCCCTCGTCCCGTAGCTACAATATTTCCGAGGTTATCTGTTTCTGACGTGTTAGCTTGTACGGCAACGGCAATGGCGCGAACATCGTCGTGTTTGACAGGGGCGATAGATGGCGTATGATCTTGACACTCTTTCATTGTTTCGCAGCATACCTGAAAAGTTGTGCAAACCAAGGATTTTTACGTCTTGTTAAGATTCTCGAAATGATGATGTCTCGTAGAAAGGATTTTGCATCCCTGCAAGGTCTTTAATCAGGAAGGATGAAGCCATGTCGATGACCGATGGTGGAGTCATGGGGCTGTTGTCTGGGAGGATGTCGTATCTCGGGCAGAAGCTTGCTGTTCATGCACAAAATGTTGCTAATGCCGATACGCCAGATTACAAGGCGAAAGATTTGAAACCTTTTGCGCCTTTTTCTCAGGTGTTGAAGGAAACTTCTTCTGGCATGAAGGTAACGGATTCCAAGCATATTGTTCCGGCCTCGATGGCGGGCGCAAATGCCGACACGAAGCGTGCGCGTAGCTATGAAACAGTGCCTTCAGGTAATTCTGTGGATTTGGAACAGCAGATGATAGAAGTTTCTTCGACAACGCTTGATTATCAAGCAACGGTATCGGTTTATCACAAATTTTCATCATTTATTAAAGTGGCGATTGGGAAATAGCGGGGGAAGAAGAAAATGGCAACTTCCGATTTAACAAGTGTGATGGCTGTTGCAAGCTCTGGCCTGCGCGCGCAATCAACGCGCATGAAAGTTGTAGCAGAGAATATAGCAAATGCAGCAACAACACCTTCTGCCCCAGGGGAAATGCCCTATCAACGGCAGGTTGTGACGTTTAAAAATGAGTTTGATCGTGCTTTAGGTGTTTATGAAGTCAAGGTTAGTGGCGTCGAGAAAGACAAGAGTGATTTCATTAAAAAATATGATCCTTCGCATCCTGCCGCAGATGCCGAAGGCTATATCCTTACGCCGAATGTTAAGCCTATCTTGGAAAGCATGGATATGCACGAGGCGCAGCGTTCTTATGAAGCAAATATCAATGTAATTGAATCGGCGCGCTCAATGCTTTTGCGCACGATTGATCTTCTGAAAAATTAGGAGGTAACTTATGGTTATGAATGTTTCAAATGCTCTGTCGGCTTATAAGCAAGCCGGTGATGTTTCTTCTTTGACAGAAGCTGCCGTAGGCGCAGGAAATAAAGCGTCTGCCGCGGGCGGAGATTTTTCCAACATGCTTACAGATTTTCTTGGCGATGCCGTTGATAGCGTCAAGAAAAGTGAAGAGATGGCTGCGCAAGGGGCCTTAGGAAAGGCTGATCTTCAGGAAGTCATTCTGGCCGTGAGTGAGGCCGAGGTGATGATGCAAACTGTTACGGCCATTCGGGATAAGATGATCTCGGCCTATCAGGAAGTGATTCGCTCTGCCATTTAACCTTTGTTTCTTTTGGAATTTGGATTTTCATGACTGAAGTTGAAGTTATTGAAATTTGTCGTGAAGCTATTCTTGTGATGCTCAGAATTGTGGGGCCGGTTCTTCTTGTCGGGTTGACGGTGGGTGTGCTTATTTCACTCGTTCAAACCATGACACAGATTCAAGAAATGACGCTGACTTTTATCCCGAAGGTTGTTCTGGTTTTTGCTGTCACGATCTGGCTTCTCCCCTTTATGATGAGCATATTAGGCGGTTTTACCAAGACACTTACAGATCGTATTGTTATCATTGGTATGACAAATTAAATCTGCTCTAGGCTCAGGATTCTAGAAAATTAATGATCATTGATCTTGAACAGCAATTAGCAGGGCATGTTTTTGCCTTTATGCTTATTTTTACGCGCATCGGTGCGGGGGTTATGATGTTCCCCGGCATTGGCGAGGCTTTTGTTCCCGTGCGCACCCGCGCTTTTTTTGCGCTAGTGGTTACTTTTCTTATGTTGCCAATTCTTCTTCCTCAAGTTCCGGTCATGCCTACCCAAATTAGTGATATGACATGGCTTTTGATTAGAGAGGCGCTCATTGGCATCTTTTTTACAAGCATCTTACGTTTAATTATGGGCATGATCGAGGTTGCAGGCACTATCGTTGCTATGCAGACGGGTTTGTCTAATGCGATGATTCTCAATCCTGCCTTGGCAAGTCAAAGCGCTTTGACCAGTGCTCTTTTATCTATGGCGGGGATTGTTCTTATTTTTGTCTCGGGCCTTGATCACTTTCTTTTGCGTGCTCTTATGGAGACCTATATCATTTTTCCGATTTCGGCACCGTTCCCTTTGGGTGACATTGTTGAATTTTTTATTCGAGTTGTTTCCAAGAGCTTTAGTGTTGGTGTCCAAATGGCCTCGCCGTTTATTGTTGTGGGGCTTCTGCTTTATCTCACAATGGGCACGATGCAAAAGATGATGCCTCAGGTTCAGCTTTTTCTCGTTCTTATTCCCATTCAGATTTGGGGCGGGTTTTTTCTGTTTAGTACAATAATTAGCGTTATGCTTCTTTTTTGGCTTCAGACTTATGA
>DOBW01000142.1:0-2308 GCA_003504035.1 Rhodospirillaceae bacterium
AAATATAGTCATTCCACTTAAGAATTCCCTATGGCTGCAAATCACCTTTCGACATCGCCTTTTGTGCGACTGCTTTGCGTTTCACGCACAAGCGACTGCACTGGCTGCTTGCGCACGTCTGTTTTTGGGGGTGACTACTCTGCGCTTCGCGCAGCAAGTTGACCCTATCCTCTCCTTGCTGCTTGACTTCTCTTACACGGTAGATCGCCACACCTCCCAAGAGGTCGGTTCGCGATGACGGGAAGAAAAATTAGCTAGCCTTGCCATGGCAGTGTTTGTATTTTTTGCCTGAGCCGCAAGGGCAGGGGGCGTTGCGCGGTGTGCCTCCCCATGTATTTGCATCATCTGGATTAAAGAGATTTCGTACAGGCACAAGCTTGGGTCCGCCACTGGCTCCATCACCAGCGGTAAGCTCATCCGGTGAGGCACCGTGAAGTTCCTGCATTTCCTGTTGCCGCCGCGCAGCGGCATATTCTTCTAAGGTTGGCATACGAACCTGAGCATGCATCAAAGCCTTGGTGACTTCTTCGCGCACGGTGTCGAGCAAGATTTGGAAAAGACCAAAAGCCTCGCGACTATATTCATTAAGCGGATCGCGCTGACCATAGCCGCGCAGATGAATGCCTTGGCGCAGTTGATCCAGTGCCAGCAAATGATCTTTCCAGCTTTGATCCAAAATACCAAGAAGAGCTGCTTTTTCTGCTTTGGCGAGACGCTCGGCTCCGACAATAGAGGCTTTCTCTTCCATATTTTCATCAGAAACTTTAACGAGCCGCATTTCAATTTCTGTTTCGGCAATACCTTCTTCTTTGCCCCATTCGATGATGGGCAGATCAAGAGCCAAAAGGTCATGTACACGCCCTTGCAGCCCTGGCATATCCCATTGCTCGGCATAGGAGTGAGACGGGATGGCCTGTGCGACAAGTTCGTGAATGACATCGTGGCGCATGTCATGGATGGTCTCGCTGACATCGGGGGTTTCCATGATCTCGCGGCGTTGTTCATAGATGACCTTGCGTTGGTCATTCATGATGTTATCAAATTTCAGTAGATTTTTACGCATATCGAAGTTGCGCGATTCAACTTTTTCCTGAGCTTTTTCCAGCGCGGTACTAATCCATGGATGGGCGATTTTTTCGCCATCACGTAGCCCCAGTTTGGAAAGGATTTTTTCCATCCTATCCGAGCCAAAAATACGCATCAAATCATCTTCAAGTGACAAGAAGAACATGGAAGCGCCCGGATCGCCTTGACGACCTGAGCGACCACGCAACTGATTATCAATGCGGCGAGATTCATGACGTTCTGTGCCGATAACAAAAAGACCGCCACCTGCGCGGGCTTTGACAGCGCCTTCTTTAACTTCGGTTTTAATTTTGGCTTCGTGCTGTGCGCGTGCGCCTTCATCTTTGATATCGGCAAGCTCTTGTTCAAGCCACATATCTAAATTACCACCCATTTGAATATCGGTGCCTCGACCAGCCATGTTGGTGGCAATCGTTACGGCTCCCGGCCGTCCGGCCTGAGCAATAATCGTAGCTTCTTTTTCGTGATAACGTGCATTGAGCACATTATGTTTGATCTTTTGTTTCTTTAAAATATCGGAGAGGATTTCCGATTTTTCAATTGAAACTGTCCCAACAAGAACAGGTTGTCCGCGCTCTTGGCAATCTTTGATGGTTTTGGCGATAGCATTATATTTTTCTTTGAGCGTGCCATAAATTTCGTCCTCCCAATCTTGTCGAGAAATGTCGACATTGGTAGGAATCTCGATAACATCAAGATGATAAATCTCGGCAAACTCGGCTTCTTCTGTCAGTGCCGTTCCTGTCATGCCTGCTAGTTTGGGATAGAGGCGGAAATAATTTTGAAAAGTGATGCTGGCTAGCGTTTGGTTTTCACGCTGGATAGAAACTTTTTCTTTGGCTTCTAGCGCTTGATGAAGACCTTCGGAATAACGGCGGCCATCCATCATGCGGCCTGTGAACTCATCAATAATGATGACCTTGTCGTCTTTGACAATATAATCAACATCACGCGCAAACATTTTATGCGCACGCAACGCTTGATTAACATGGTGAACAACAGAAATATTCTGGGCGTCATAAAGTCCGCCACCCGGAACCAAAAGACCTGAATTGCCAAGCAATTCTTCGATATGTATGTTGCCAGCTTCAGTGAGAACAACTGTTTTTGCTTTTTCGTCTTTTTCGTAATCTTCTTCGACAAGATTGGGAATAACAGCATCAATCTTGATATAAAGTTTTGAAGAATCCTCGGCAGGGCCTGAAATAATAAGCGGTGTGCG
>DOBW01000142.1:2448-8182 GCA_003504035.1 Rhodospirillaceae bacterium
CCGAACTCGTTATTCGTGCCATAGGTAATATCGGCGTTATAAGCTTTTTGCCGCTGGTCATCGCTCAGTCCATGGACAACACAATCAACGCTCAGGCCAAGGAAGCGATAAATCTGCCCCATCCATTCGCTGTCACGTTTGGCGAGATAGTCATTGACGGTGACGATGTGAACGCCTTTTTCCGTTAGCGCATTGAGATAGACGGGCAGGGTGGCAACAAGAGTTTTACCTTCACCTGTTTTCATTTCTGCTATTTTGCCATCGTGCAGAACTATTGCGCCGCGCAATTGAACATCAAAGGGGCGTTGGCCCAGAACGCGCCATGCGGCTTCGCGTACGGTGGCAAAAGCTTCGGGCATAAGATCGTCAGGCGTTTCGCCTTCGGCCAAACGGCTTTTGAACTCATCCGTTTTGGCTTTGAGCTGTGTATCATCTAGTTTCTTGAAATCGGGTTCCAGAGCATTAATTTTTGCGATTGTTTTATCTTGTTCGCGCAAAATGCGGTCATTGTGGGAACCAAAGAACTTGCGAGCCAAAGCGGTAAGCATGAAAAATCCTCAATACGGTGCGATAAACACAAGCCTTAGTTAACAAAAGGCTGGACATCCTAGTCTTCTACATGGGTATTAGAGCCTTGAAAAGCAAGATATCAGCAAAAAATTTAATAAAATAAAGACAGAATTCGTTCATTTTTATATAACAAGAAGGCAAGAGCTTAAAAACAAGGAAAAAGCATGAAAATTTTAGTGACAGGTGGGGCGGGCTATATCGGGAGCCATACCTGCATGGCCCTCAAAAAAGCGGGGCACGAGCCTATTGTGCTGGACAGTTTGGTTAAAGGGCATGCGTGGGCTGTAAAATACGGGCCGTTTGTGAAGGCTGATATTGCCGATGAACAAGCCGTTCGCCGTGTTTGTGAACAATACAAGCCCGAAGCGCTTATTCATTTTGCTGCCTTTATTGAAGTTGGCGAGTCGGTGGCTGAGCCAGAAAAATATATGGAGAATAATTTTCACAAGGCAAAGCGTTTATTCGACACGGTATGTGATTGCGGTGTATCGCGTGTTGTCTTTTCTAGTACGGCGGCTGTCTATGGTGTGCCAGAAACAGAAGGGCCAATTGCAGAGGAACATCCTCTTGTGCCCATCAATCCTTATGGTGAGGCCAAGCTTTTAACCGAGAATTATTTGCGCGAGCTTGAGACCAAAGGATTGCACTCGGTTGCTTTGCGTTATTTCAATGCAGCGGGAGCCGCCCCTATCGAGGAAGAAATAGGGGAGGCACACAGCCCTGAAACGCACCTTGTACCGAATGTGATCTTGGCAGGGTTGGGGTTGAAAGACGAGGTTCGTTTGTTTGGCTCAGACTATCCTACACGTGACGGTACGGCTGTACGTGATTACATTCATGTTTTGGATTTGGCCGATGCGCATGTGAAGGCGCTGGATTATCTTATGAAGGATGGGGCGAGCACAGCTCTTAATCTTGGAACAGGAAATGGGGCAACTGTTTTAGAAGTTCTTGAAGCCGTTCAACGTGCTTTGGGAAGTTCTGTGCCGCATAGCTCCTATCCGCGCCGTGCGGGGGATCCTCCTTTTTTGCTCGCCGATGCTACGCGCGCGCACGAGGTTTTAGGGTGGAGCCCTCGTCATACATTGGATGATATTGTGACATCGGCGTTGGCTTGGCATAGGCATATTTTATAGATCTCATTTGCTTTAGATCTTATGCCAAATACTGACCGCCATTAACGTTAAAAGTTGCACCGGTTGTGAACTGATTATCATCATCAACCAAAAAAGCGACCAGCCGTGCAATCGCACGCGTGGTGCCCAATTTTTTCACCGGAATCTTGCTGACGATTTTTTCTAAAATTTCAGGAGCAATAGCCCTCACCATATCTGTTTCAATATAGCCCGGTGCAATAACATTAACGGTCACTCCCTTGCCAGCAACTTCCAACGCCAGTGATTTGGAAAAACCAATGATGCCCGACTTAGCCGCAGCATAATTCGTTTGTCCCATAGCACCAGAAAGTCCGTTAATTGAGCTAATTGAAATGATGCGCCCAAAACCGCGCGAGCGCATGCCTTCGACCGTAAGGCGCGACATGTTAAAAACGGAATTAAGATTCGTACGAATAACATCATTCCATTTCTCTGGCGTCATCTTATGCAAAAAGCTATCGCGTGTAATGCCGGCATTATTCACAAGAATATCAATTGGGCCAAGCTTCGCCTCGATCTTAGCAATTCCTTTTTCGCACGCAGCGAAATCACCGACATCAAATTTAAAAACAGCTTCAATCCCTGTTTTTTCTTTAAACTCTTTAGCCGCTTCGTCGTTACCCATATAAGTCGCTGCAACTTTATAGCCAAACTTATGCATCATTTTGCTGATTGATGCGCCTATGCCGCGGGTACCACCCGTTACAACAATAACGCGGGAGGTTTCAATTTTTCTCGTCATTTTCTTCTTCCTATTTTCGTTTGTTTCTATACACCAAAACTTGGCGGCTCACATTGCGCACGTGACATTTCATTCACAACAACATGAACCGCCAAATATATTTTTATAAAGCCCTAGACTTTTTCTACACACATCGTGATACCCATACCGCCACCAATACAAAGTGAAGCAAGGCCTTTCTTGGCATCACGTTTCTGCATTTCATAAAGAAGCGTAATGAGAACGCGCGTTCCTGAAGCACCAATCGGATGCCCCAAAGCAATCGCACCGCCATTCACATTCACCTTCGTGACATCCCAGCCCATTTCTTTATTCACAGCAATAGACTGAGCGGCAAAGGCTTCATTGGCCTCAATCAAATCAAGATCACTAACCGTCCAACCAGCTTTTTCTAAAGCTTTTTTACTAGATGGAACAGGTCCCATGCCCATGATGGCAGGATCAACACCTGCCGTTGCCCAAGACACAATCCGCGCCAAAGGTTTCAGGCCACGCTTTGCAGCTTCTTCCTCGGTCATAAGAACAACAGCGGCCGCACCATCATTGATGCCAGAAGCATTCCCCGCTGTTACAGATCCGTCTTTCTTAAAAGCAGGACGCAATTTGTTCATGTCTTCGATCGTTGCGCCAACACGAGGATATTCATCCTTATCAACGGTGACATCGCCTTTTCTCTTGTTCGGAATGACAACAGGAAAAAGCTCGTCTGTAAACTTGCCTGCCTTAACTGCAGCTTCAGTCTTTAACTGCGATTCAAGCGCAAAAATATCCTGCATTTCACGTGTAATATTAAATTTTTCAGCAACATTTTCTGCCGTGATGCCCATATGATAGTCATTAAAGACATCCGACAGACCATCACTAATCATAGTGTCTACCAATTTAGCGTCGCCCATTCGTACGCCGGAACGCAGAAAAATAGAATGCTGTGAAAGGCTCATATTCTCCATGCCACCAGCAACAATAATCTTGGCATCGCCTGATTGAATCATCATCATACCATTGGCCACTGTGCGTAGCCCTGAACCACAAATTTGATTAACAGCATAAGCTGTTTTTTCAGCAGGAACGCCAGCCTCTATAGCTGCCTGACGTGTAGGTCCCATACGCAAGCCTCCAGAGAGAACCTGTCCCATGACAACTTCATCAACATCCTTAGGGTCTACCTTTGCACGCGCCAAAGCTTCTTTAATGGCGGCGGCACCAAGCTTAACCGCTGGCACTTTAGCAAAAGCGCCGTTAAACGAACCAATCGCTGTACGCGCTGCGCTCACAATAACAATATTCGACATGATGGAAGGACTCCTTTTGAGGTGGGGTGATAAGAAAAGAAAAACCGCGCTGCAGCTAGACATAGAACACATCAAGGAAATTGCGCACGATAGAACGATTGGGAACAATAAAACGGAAGACGTAAGGAAGCAAGAGAAGCCTTAGAGCCTATTAAAAAATGCACGGGTATGTTGCGCTGCAACAGAAAAAACAGCCCCTTAGATCAAAAGAGGCAAATGAACAATAAAACGAGCACCAATAATATGTCCAGCTTTATCGCGCCGATTTTCGGCCCATATTCTACCCTGATGCGCTTCGACGATCTGTTTGGAAATGCTCAAACCCAGACCGGAATGGGTGCCAAATTTCTCCTTTTTAGGGCGCTCAGTATAAAAGCGCTCAAAAATGGCCTCCAGCTTATTATCGGGAATACCACCGCCACAATCTTCAACAATTAGCTCGACAAAACCGTCTGCCCCACGATGTGCCGCCACGTTCACAACACTTTCCGGCGGCGAAAAAGACGAAGCATTATCTATAAGATTTTGTAAAACCTGCACAAGACGTCCTTCAACCCCAGTAATTTTGATGTTTTTCTCACTTTCCGGATCAAGCTGGATGGTTGCGCATTGTTCTTTAGAATCATTATAAAAATCAACAAGGGTCTCTAGCAGCTTAAACACATTAAGTGTACTGGCTTCATCGCGTGTTAGCTCAGCATCAAGACGTGAAGCCTTCGAAATATCGCTAATTAAACGATCTAGCCGATCTACGTCATCGCGGATAACCTGCATCAACTTTTCATGTCGCGCAGGATCTTTTACAATCGCCGCCGTTTCAACGGCGCTACGCAGCGAAGTAAGCGGATTTTTAATCTCGTGCGCTACATCTGCGGCAAAATTCTCAATCGCACCAAGTCGACGCGCCAGAGCTGATGTCATATCGCGCAGAGCCAAAGACAAATCCCCAATCTCATCATGGCGTGCAGAAAAATCCGGTATTGTCTGACTATTGAGAAACTGCTCTGAACCGTTCAATCCTATTGTCTCAGCTTGGCCTATACGAACCTTCTCAGCAGCCTTAGAGAGTTGTTTAAGAGGCCGTGAAATGGTGTGCGCCAGATAAAAGGAAAGCAAAATAGTAATAAGTAAGGTGGCCCCAAAAATCTTGAGAATGCTCATGCGCACATCATAAATGGCCTGAGCAATATGCGTATCGGGCTTTGTGAGAATAAGCGTCCCAAGAATTTGCCGATAACGTTGAATCGGCACGGCAACCGACAGAAGAAGCCCTCCTTCTGGTAAGCTCCATATCTGAGAGCTTAGTTCACCATTTTTTGCTTTTTGGATAATGTCATAGGTATTACCTTCACGAATTTCTTCTTCGGGATAGCGGGCATATTCCTGTTTTTCGGCCAGCCCATCAATAATATTGAACAAGTCCATAGCACTATCTAAAAGCCAAAACCCCGAGCTTTGCTCCAAAGGCCGAACCGGACGTCGCCCAACAATATTAAGCAAAATCTGACTGTCTGCTAAAAGTATATCGTCCATGTCAAAAAGACGCGTCCGCGTCTCACTCGCTTCAACAAGGCGGCGAATCATCAAGCGCGCTAAAAGAGGAGACAAAATATTCCGCTCATCCTGATCCAAAACAACCGCACCTTCAGCGATAGCATTGGCCGACAAACGCGCCTGCATTTGAAGCGCATTAATTTCCGATTCAATCAAACTGTCTTGATAATGGCCGAGATAAAGAAGGCTTCCGACAAGAATGGCTAACGCCATCACGTTCACAGCCAAAATGCGCAATGTCAAAGGTGACACGCGCCGCATTGCACGTTTGTGCTGCGGCATAAAAATGGGCAAAAAAGGACAGGCTTCTGGCTTTTTATGGCACCAAAGCTGTAATCGGTGATAAAGATTTTGAATAAGAGACACTTACAGCCCCGTCCCGTTCTTATAGTCGCTTAAATTTATTTTGGAACAAGGCG
>DOBW01000142.1:8201-13945 GCA_003504035.1 Rhodospirillaceae bacterium
CCAAGCAACCTGAAGCTTTTTGCGGCTGGGAAGGGTTTTTCGTAGCTTGAAACGATTATATAGGAAAAGGCCAGCATAGGAAAAAATTAGCCCGTTTTGCGTGAGAAAAGAGCGGCTTCTTCTTCCTCTTCTTGTGCGGCTGTGAATTTTGCAGCGCTTTTAAAGTTTGTTGCTTCTTTTGCACTTGCTTTGCTGTTGCCGACCACTTGCATTTCACCAATGATCTGACCGCCTGCATTCACTTCAAGTTCGCCATATTTTACAATGCCACTGATACGGCCTGTGCCACGAATGGTAAGGCGTCCATGGACGGTGAGGTCTCCATCATAACGACCAGCGATGTCGGCATTTTGAATCTCAACGCCGCCACGGAATTGACCTGTCTCTGTGATTTCGAGAAGTTTACCATCGGCGAGCTTGGCTTCAACTTTGCCTTCAACGACAAGAATGTCGCAAGCAGCAATTTCACCAGACAAGGAAAGACCTTTGCCAACGGTTAGCTTGCGCTCTTCACTATCAGGGCCAATACGGCGCTCTGGTGTGGCAGCGCGGCGTTTATCCCTGCGACGGTGTCCCGGAAGAGGGCCAGCGCCAACATTACGAGGCGCTTCCGCAATAGTTGCACGAGGCGTTGCGGGGCTTTGTACAACAGGCATTTCCTGCTCTTGTGATATTTCTTCTTCTTCCATGTTATCCTTGCGTCCGAACATTTTTGTTTTCTCCTCGAAACAATATTTCAGGAGCCTTGTTAAATTGCCTTGTCCACCGAAGGTAGCAGGCTGTTTACTCCCCTTCAGCATGTACCATGTCCAAGGCTTGAACCGCAAGGCTTTTGGCTCCTTTAGGGCAGTGGAACATGGGGATAAGTTGAATCGGGCTGTTTAATCAAAAGGGTAGATTTTTTGATTTAGGACGTGTTTTGACTCTGGTGGTAGGATGTAATGTGGGGTAGAAAATCTTTTTTCCCTCTATTTGGAGTCTTTTATGGTCATCCGTAACCTGCCTCGACAAGACGCGTCCGCCACAACCGATGTTTGTGCGATAGGAAATGCCATTGTGGACGTTATTGCAGAATGTGATGAAGCCTTTTTGGAAGCTCAAGGGATTACCAAAGGTGGCATGACTCTCATTGATGAGCAACAGGCAGCAGCTCTTTACAAGAAAATGGGTCCTGCCATTGAAATGTCGGGGGGGGCGGCGGCGAACACGGCGGCGGGGATTGCCTCACTGGGGGGAACGCCATCTTATATTGGCAAGGTTAAGAATGATCAATTTGGTATTGTTTTTTGCCATGACATGAAATCTTCCGGTGTTGAGTTTCTGACTTCCGCTCTTCAAGAAGGGCCTGCTACGGCGCAGTGTCTTATTCTTGTTACGCCCGATGCGCAGCGTTCTATGAACACTTATCTTGGGGCGTGTGTGGATTTATTCCCCGAGGATATTGATGTCGCTTTGGTGCAAAAAGCTCAAGTGACATATCTTGAAGGTTATCTTTTTGATAAACCCAAAGCGCAGGAAGCTTTTTACTTGGCAGCTAAGACTGTTCATGAAGCGAAGAGGTGTCTTGCTCTGTCTTTGTCGGATACGTTTTGTGTAGATCGTCACCGTGATGGTTTCTTGAAACTAGTGCGCGATGAGGTTGATTTCCTCATCGGCAACGAGATGGAATTAATAAGCCTTTATCAGACGTCCAGTTTTGACGAAGCTATGGAAAAAGCGCGTCAGCAATGCAGTATCGTCGTTGGTACGCGCAGTGAGAAGGGCGCGGTCATTGTTTCTGGTGAGGAAACCCATATTATCCAAGCAGAGAAAGCCGAAAGCGTCTTAGATACAACGGGTGCAGGCGATTTATTTGCCGCTGGCTTTCTTTATGGCGTGACGCATGGGCATGATTTGGAAACAAGTGGGCGCTTGGGCGCGATAGCGGCGAGCGAGATTATTTCACATTATGGGCCGCGACCTCAGCGCGAGCTTAAAGCGTATGTTCAAGAAAAGAAAATAAAGATCTAGACCCTAAGCTTCTTCTTGGGTGAGCTCAATTGAGACGGCTTCGCGTCCCTTGGGAGATGTGTGTACGTCCATCTTGACCTTTTGTCCTGTTTCCAGTGTTACAAGACCCAGCTTGGCAATGATGCTTTTATGCACAAAAATATCTTTGCCTTCATCGTTGGGGGCGATAAAGCCAAAACCTTTTTCAGGCTTGAACCATTTAACAATGCCCTGCATTTCTTCTGTAGGGCCTATGGGTTCCTGTGCGCGTACATGCTGTGAATTGTTAGAAGAGGTGGGAAGCTCCCCTTGTCCTAAAACGTCAAGAATTTCGAGAACTTGCCGCCCCTTTGGGCCTTGTCCGATCAAGATGGAAAGCTTTGTGCCTTCGGCAATTTGCTGAAGGCCGGCGCGCGTTAGTATTGAGACATGCATAAAGGCATCAGGGGACCCATCTGCTGGCGCTACAAAGCCGAAACCTTTGGAAAGATTAAACCACTTAACAATGGCCTCGATTTGTTCTCCTTCATCCGGAGTAGGGAAATCTAAAGACGACAAGACATGATCCTCTCGAAAACGGAACCTTCTAATGCTTTTTAGCTAATTTTTAAGATTTGAACAATCGGAATCGTAAAAGAAAGAGAAAAAGTTCTTTCCATCGTTAATTCTGTAGTAATATACCCCTCTTTTTAGCTTGAGAATTCTTCCTTACTTCTGCTCCAAACCTTTAATCTTTATTAGCTTTCAAGCTGTAACATAGGAAAGAGAGGGGCTGGAAGAAGGAAGCCTAGCAATGCCGATTTTGCCTTTGCAAAAACGAAGAAACCAGACCTGCGTCAAGACGGGACTGGTTCTTTTTGCTTTTTTTGCGGGGCTAGTAGGGGCTTTTTCTGCAAAGGCACAGGACGTCCCGCCGGTGTTTGATCCTGTATCACCATTTTCCATTTTGGACGATAAGTGGGCAACGCCTGAAGATTTATTTTCTGGAAAAAACACTTCTTTGCCTTCAGAAATAGAGGTTCCTGCCTTGCCGGAGAAAGAGATAAAGACTGCCGAGGAAGAGCTTCCAGTTCTAACGCCGCCTCTTATGCCAGGGCCATGGGCGTGGAAGAGCGTTCAAGATGTGCCCGTGCAGGATGATCCCCTGCCGTTTTTTGATGATTCTAAGCATTGGAAAAACTTGGGCGATGTGCGGGATCAATTAGATCGTTTTCATGAAATCACAAGCCTTAATGATAGTGATTCAAGTGTTCGGTTTCCTCTCTTGCCTCGTTCGATGGCCTCTGCGATAGCGGATGTTCGCATTTCGAAGCCTAAGTTGGAGATAGAGAGCAAGGCTGCTGCGGCGCGCGCTAAGGCAGAAGGACGTCTTGCTAAAAAAGAAGAAAAGAAAAAAAAGAAAGAAAGGTTTGAAAAAACAAGCAAAGCCTGTGTCGCTTTATCAGAAAGGCGAAAAAGAGAGTTGGAAGCTATAGAAAGCGATCGCCGGACGTTATCGGCTTTGCGCGGAGCCTTAAAGGATTTGGGGGTTACTAAAAAGCTGGCGTTTATGACGGAAGGTGCAACAAGTGTTCCTCTTATGTCGGAGGATGAAGGCGTCAAGCCAACAGAGAAAATATCGCCCTAAGGCAAATAGATTCTAGGGGGCTTGCTATTTTAGATGAGCCTCGGCATAAATGAAGGGTATTGAGTAAGAAAAAAGAGGTTTTTTTGCAGCGTTTTTCTCCTTTTCTCCCTTTGTTGTTTCTTGTTGTATTAGGCTTTCTTGCCTTTGTTATATGGCCAGAGATGGATCTTGCTCTTTCTCGTCTTTTTACGCAGGAAGGGCAGGGCTTTGTACTTCGCGATAATCTCTTTCTTAATGGGCTAGAAAAGACAGCTTTTTATGGTGCGCGTGAACTAGCTCTTTTATTGCTTGTGGGCGTTTTCTATCTCTTTGTGCGGAAACGCCTTGCGGCGAGTAAGCGTTGGTTTTTTTTGCTGCTTTGTCTGCTCATTGGTCCAGGACTTTTTGCCAATCTTGTTTTTAAGAATCATTGGGGCCGCGCACGGCCACGTGAAATCGTTGCTTTTGGTGGAGAAAAAGAGTTTACGCCTGCTTTTTTCATGAGCAATTCATGTGATCAAAATTGCTCTTTTGTTTCCGGTGACAGTACGTTCGGCTTTTTTCTTACCAGCTTTGCTTATGTTGTCACCCCGCGTCGGCGCAAGTTTTTTTTCTGGAGTGGTTTTGGCGCTGGTTGCTTATTTGGTGGTGCGCGGCTTTTGTTGGGAGCTCATTTCGTCAGTGATATTCTTGGTGGGGCGGTGTTGGCTTTGGCCACGAGCGCAGCTCTGTACGCCCTGTTTTTTGGTGTACGTAGAACATCGATTTTTTGGCGACAACGTTTAGGTCTTAGGTCGCTTGTCGCGCCCCAATAGCTTTTTCTATTTCTAAAAAGAAAGCTTCATGCGCAGGGCGTAATTCCCAAGGATCATTTTTAAAGAAAGTGCACAAACGATCAAAGGACTTGGCATCAATGCCTTGTGCGTTGAAAAGCTCTGTCTTGCCCATCAGATAGGCTGCAGCCCATTTTTTAGGGGCTTCAAAGAAAATGCGTAATTCATCCAGCGTTGCTTGATCAATCAGTCCTTTCTCGCAGCACGATTCAAAAAAGCTAACATCAACACTATTGAGCGTGATGACTTTTTGCCCGTTTTTCTTAAGCCGATCAACGCCATTACTGCCGCGTGAATTGACACATAAAGTTCCTATGCAGCTCAGGCCGTTTTTCTCAAGAATGGGGAGCCAAGCATTAAAATAGCTAGCCGCATTATTGATAAGATCGGAAACATGAATCGCAATTTCTCCCTTTTGAAGAGGTTTGGCGCAATAATGCTCGCCATTCTTAAAAAGATAGGCGTGTTTTATGCCCAGTTTTTTGGCGAGGGGGATCGAAAACGGCCAGTCTCGGCGTTCGCCGCCGGAAAGCACAGAAAAGGAACCTTTTGGAAAAGCTTCTCTTATTTGGGCCTCCATGGTCTCGATTATGCTTTGGAAGAAGCTGTTGCTTTCATAGGCTTTCATAATCAAAACTTCCAATTTTTCGGAGCGTGCCTGAGGCTCTTTGATGTCAGTAATGATGGCCGTTATTTCCTCAAGAAGGGGTGAGGAAAGGTCTTTGCCTAAAACGAGCTCTGTATTGACGTAAAAGGGCCCTGGAATTGAGGCTGCATACCAGAAAATGGGACCTGTTTTGTGATTCCAGATTGATACGGCCTTGGTTTCTAGGATACGTCTAAGCATGTCTTCTTGTGTTAAAATCAAAGGAACCTCCTTGTTCTATTTTGAGATATTTATCACGCTAAAGAATGATATGAAAGATAGCAGAGTGTAACGGTAAGAAAAAAATGACATTTTTCATGACATGATCTAGACTCGGTAAGCATTCCTTCCTTTAAGGCATTGAAAAGACATGTCTGATTCGATTTTTAAAGCTGTTTTTTCGCCTTCTTTGCCTCAAGGGGGGAGCCTAGGTGTCTTTTCGCCGAGCCGCTATGCTGAACCAGCATGGTTTGAGGAGATGAAAAAGCGGGTTGAGGCAGAGGGCTACAAGCTTGTTGTTCATCAGCAAAACAGTCTTCGTAAAGGATGGCTTGCAGGAGAAGATGAATCCAAGGCGGCGGCGCTTATGGAGCTTTTTCTTGATCCGAAAATTGATGCCATTATGTGCGCTCGCGGTGGGACGGGGGCGCTACGCTTTCTAGATCTTTTG